>JBIKYW010000131.1:0-7959 GCA_044355055.1 Planctomycetota bacterium
GGACGGCCACAGCGAGTCGGTCTCTCTCGAGTTTGCTCGCCCCGCAACGCCCGAGCTCGTACGCGACACATTGTCGGAGTGGAATCCGCAGCCGCAGCAATTGGGTCTGCCCTCGGCGCCGCGGCGACCGATCGTGCTCCACGCCGCGCAAGATCGTCCCCAGCCGCGGCTCGACGTGGACTTCGACGGCGGCATGGCGGTTCACGTCGGCCGGATACGTCCCTGTCCTGTGCTCGGAACCAAGCTGTTCGTGCTCGGCAACAACGTCGAGCGCGGCGCGGCGGGCGCCTCGGTCTTGAACGCGGAGCTCTTCGCGGCGCGCGGACTGTTGCCGCGCTGAAGAATCAGCTGCGGCGCGCCACGACCATCGCGCTCGCTTGGTCTTTCGACCAAACCACGACTTCGCCGATGTTCACGCGCGCGGGTCGCGTGACGATGAAGGACACGATCTCGGCGATGTCCTCCGCGTGCAGGTAATCGACGCCGGCATACACCTTCGACGCGCGCTCCGTGTCGCCTTTGAAGCGGACTTCGCTGAAGGGCGTGCGCACCATGCCGGGGTCCACCGTGCTCACGCGAATGCCGGTGTCGTGCAGGTCGTAGCGCAAGGACTCGTAGAGCGAACGCACGGCGGCCTTCGTGGCGCAGTACACGTTTCCGCCGGGGTACGCCTGGCGGCCCGCGACGCTGCCGATCAGCACGACATCACCGCGCTTGCGCGCGATCATGCCGGGGGTGACGGCCTTGAGGACGTGGAGGACACCCTTGATGTTCGTGTCGATCATCTCCGACCAGTCGTCGGGCGTGCCCTTGTGCACGGGATCGAGCCCGCGCGCGAGGCCCGCGTTGGGAACGACGATGTCGAAGGCGTGCGCGCCGAGGCGCTGGAGCGTGGCCTGCGCGTCGCGTACGTCGAGCTCGACCATCGTGGAGTGGGGGAGCTCGCTCGCGAGCTTCGCGAGCTTGTCGGCGCGACGGGCCGCGAGCACGACATGCGCACCCTCCGCGCTCAGCGCGCGCGCGATCGCCTCTCCGATACCCGAGGAAGCGCCCGTGACCAACGCCAACTTGCCGTCGAGCTTGCCCATGGCGTGACTCTAAGCGGGGCGCGGCCCTGGCTCCAGCGCCGAGGCACCGAGTGCATTTCTGTCGCGAATCGACTAGGTTCTCGCCATGAAGGGCTGGTTGCTCGCCTGTCTCGTTTCTCTCGCGGCCTGCGCCGCGCCGACCCCGCGCCCCGTGCTCCTCTGCAATGGCACGATCTACCTCGGCGCCGTCGGGTCCGCGGGCCACTGGCCGAAGGTCGAGGCCTTGCTCGTACACGACGGTCGAGTGCGTGCCGCGGGCTCGCGTGCAGAGCTCGAGAGCCTTGCGCCGGACCACGACATTCTCGATCTGAACGGCATGACGGCGATTCCTGGTCTGCAGGACGCGCACGGACACTTCGAAGCCCTCGGCGCCGCCTTGGAATCCGTCGACCTGCGAGGCTGCGCGAGCTTTGCGGAGCTCGTGGAGCGGGTGGCGGCCCGCGCGAGCCGCGCCGCGCCGGGCACTTGGATCGAAGGCCGCGGCTGGGACCAAAACCTGTGGAATCCGCCTGAGTTTCCCCACCACGGGGCGTTGAGTGCAGCGACGCCGAACCACCCCGTCGTGCTTCAGCGCGTCGATGGCCACGCGTTGCTCGCGAACGAAGCCGCGATGCGCTCCGCAGGGGTCGAGGGGAAGCGCTCGGGCGAGTCTGCGGGCGCAGGCGGTCGCGTCTTGCTCGATGCGCAGGAACGTCCGACTGGAGTTTTCATCGACGATGCCTGCGCACTCGTGCAGCGCGCCATCCCTTCCCCTTCGCGCGCCCAACGGCGCGAGCGCTTTCTGCGCGCGCAAGAGGAGCTGCTCTCGCTCGGCCTGACTGCGATCCACGACATGGGCATCGACCGCGAGGGTTTCGAGATCCTGCGCCAGCTCGAAGCCGACGGGGAGCTGCGGATTCGTGCCGTGGAGTACTTCTCGGGCGACGCGTCGCTGAGCGCGGAGAAGCTGGCGGGTTTCCCAACGGCGCGGGACGGGGACGAGCGTCTGTGTCTGGTCGGAGTCAAGTTGTACGCCGATGGCGCGCTCGGCTCGCGGGGCGCTGCACTGCTCGAGCCGTATCACGACGATCCGACGCAGCGCGGGCTCACGCTGCTCTCCGATGAGGAGCTCGCGCGCGCGATCGCGGTTTGCGCTGAGCGCGGCCTCCAGCCTGCGGTCCATGCCATCGGCGATCGCGCGAATCGAGCGGTGCTCGACGCCTATTCCGCGCGCATGGGAGCCGATCCGAAGTTTCGCGCGCTTCGTCCGCGGATCGAGCACGCTCAGGTGGTTGCGCCAGCGGACTGGCCGCGCTTCGAGGAGCTCGGCGTGATTCCCTCGATGCAGCCGACGCACGCGACGAGCGACATGCCGTGGGCCCCGTCGCGGCTGGGCGAGCAGCGCATCGAGGGTGCCTATGCGTGGCGTCGGCTCTGTCCCGACGCGATGCGCCTCGCCTTCGGCAGCGACTTTCCCGTCGAGAGTCCCGATCCCCGCGCGGGCATCTATTCCGCGGTCACGTGCGCAGGTCCGGACGGCCTTCCGGCGGAGGGCTTCCGGCCGGACCAGCGGCTGACGCTCCCCGAAGCCCTCTCCACCTTCACGGTGGGTGCTTCCTACGCCGCCCGCCAAGAGGACCGCCGCGGTCGACTGCTGCCGGGTTTCGCGGCCGACATCACCGTGCTGCGGAGCGATCCGTTCGTCGTGCCGCTCGCCCTCTGGAAGTCCGAGCCGGTGATGGCGACGCTCATCCAAGGCGAGCTGGAGCACCGCGCGGACGGCGCGAAGCTCGAGCGCTATGCTCCGCACGGCTCCCACTAGGTGCACCATGGTCAAGATCCAGATTCGCTACGAAGGCGAGCTGCGCTGCCACGCGACCCACGGTCCATCCGGCACCCAGCTCTCGACGGACGCTCCGGTCGACAACCAAGGCAAGGGGGAGAGCTTCTCGCCGACAGACCTCGTCGCGACGGCGCTCGGCACCTGCATGCTCACGATCATGGGCATCGTGGCCCGCCGACACGGCTGGGACCTCTCGGAGGCCACGGTCGAGGTCGAGAAGGGCATGGTCGCCACCCCCGTTCGGCGGATCGGCTCGCTCGCAGTCGTGATCCGCGTGCCAGCGGACCTCGACGAGGCCGCGCAGAAGGCGTTGGAGCTCGCCGCGCACACCTGCCCCGTCCACAGAAGTCTCCACCCCGACGTCCAGATTCCGGTCGAGTTTCGCTTCGGGGCCGCCGCACGCGCCTAGGCCCGCGGATTCACTCAAATCGAACCGTCGGGCGTTTCCATGGGTGCGTCGATGGGTTGCACTAGCCGTACCCATCCGAGGCCTCCTCCCATGCAACGTCGCTTCTTCTCCGCATTCCTCGCACTCTCCGCGTGGCTCGCCCCGACGCCGGTGGCCCTCGCGCGCGGCGAGGTGGACTTCGCCGGTCTCGCCGAGCGCTACTTCAAGGCCCACGAGGTAGCCGGTCACAGCCTGTCGGAGGTCGGACTCGACCTGCTGCTGGAACAGCACTACGCGTTGGCGGAGGTCGGCGCCATCGACGTGCGAGTTCCGCGCGAGTTTCTCGACGACAAGGGATGCGTCGACGACTTCAAGGATTCGATCGTCGCGACGCTCGCGGTCCACCAGCTGTGGCTCGACTGGCTCGGCGCTCCGCCGGCCGAGGCCGCCCAGGCACGCGCGGACATCGCGGAGATCACGAAGTTCCTGAAGACCGCCAAGGCGGGCGCGGGCTCCACGAAGCTCCAAGCTTTCTTCGAGTGCTTTGCGGGCAGCGCCGCGATCGCGCCGGCGCTCGAGCGACTGCGCGACGGGTTCCGCAGCGGATCGCTGCTGGGAGTCACACCACTTTCCGCGAAAACACAGGTGCTCGTGCTCGCACCCACTCGCGAGCACTTCATGCAGCTCGCCGGTGTCGTCGGGCAGCGCGACGAGAGTGTGCGCAGCTTGTATTGGAATGACGGTCTCGCCAACTGGACCGAGTTCGACTGGCAACAGATGCAGGTGATCGCCCTGCAGTATCCGCCGATCAAGCCAAACCTGCAGAACTTCGGCGAAGGCGTGGCGATGGACTCGCGCGAGCCCACCGGCTTGATGCAGAACATCGCCCAGCGAGTGGCCGTCACCTTGTGCTGGCACACCTTCGGCAAGTCACTCGATCCGGCCATCGAAACGGCGATCGGACAGGTGGCCGTGATCGAAATCTACGGGGAGAACAACACGCGCTCGGGGGGCTCGGGGCGCTCGAACTCCACCGACGGAATCACGGCGTTCATCCCCGGCGGCCGCTCGGAGGGAGGGGCGCTGCCCCCGACGAACGCCGAGAGCGACTGGCGCCAAGGCGCTGGCAAAGACTACTTCGTCAAGGCCCTGAAGGATGGACAGAAGGCGGGTGCCAAGGCGGGCGCGAAGTCGAAGGAGGAGAAGGCGCTCTACTTTCAGCTGAAGAGCGACGACACGTCGAAGCGCGCCGTGGTCCGCGCTCCCTTCTTCGGCGTCGCAGCCCAGGGCAAGGAGCTGCCCCCGCCCGAGTTCCTCACGGACTACCTCGAGTTCTTTCGAGCCTACAAGACATGTTTCCTGCACTGGCTGCGCGAAGAGAGCGGAGCCAAGCCCGGCGACAGTCCCGCGCGATTTGCGCAGCTCCTGCGGCAGGTGGCAGAGGCCGGCAGCGCCGCGAGCTTCGAGGAGCTCGTCTCCGAGGTCTACCGGCAGCCCTTGTCCTCGGCGGACCTCTCGAAGGAGAGCCTAGAATCCCGCTTCCTCGCTTGGCTGGCGGGAAAGTAGACTCGCGCCTCGTTCCTTCGTGTTTCCTTGGTCGCGGCGCTCCGTTCACGCCGGAGTGCAGTGGGGGAACCCGGTGAGATTCCGGGACTGGCCCGCAACCGTGTGAGCCGCGCGCGCCGCGGTCTCGAGTCGGATTGCCCACGGCCGCGACGCATCCGCCTTCGGCAGCAAGGTACCCCGATGTCTCCCGTCACGCGGCTGTGCGCCGCGGCGCGCTTGGCGCGCTGCATGATCCTGTCCGCGCTGGCGCTGACGGGCTGCTCGCGTGTCGAGGAGTCGAGCGACCGCGGTCCCGCTCGGCCGCAGCGCATCGTGGCGGCCAGCGCGACGGCCGTGGACTACGCCGTGGCGCTGGCGGGGCTGGAGCGCATGGTCGGCCTCCCGCAGCAGGCCGTGGACTATTCCGTGCTGCACGAGGGACGGCCGGAGCCGGGTCCCATCGTGCGCTTCGATGCGTACCTCGCCGAGCCCATCCTCGCGCTGCGCCCGGACTGCGTGCTCATCGACCCGTGGCAGTCGCCCGAGACCTCGGCGCGCCTGCGCGAGGTCGGGGTCCGCGTGGTCACGCTCCCGAGTGTCCGCGGGATCGACGATGCGCTGCGAGCGCTGGAATGGCTGGGTGTGGAGCTTGGGGACGCGGAGCGAGCCGCCGTGCTCGGGGAAGAGCTCCGGCGCCGCATCGACGTCGTTCGGAATGGCTCGTTGGCCCGTCGACGCCGCCGCGCGCTCGCCTACTCGAACTTCGGGGGAGCCGGATCGACCGCGGGTGCCGGTACGACGCTCGACTCGGTCTTCGAGGTCGTCGGGCTCGACAATGCCATGGCAGCGCGCGGTCTCGAAGGACACGGAGCCATCACCTTCGAAGACCTCTTGGCGCTCGATCCCGACCTCATCGTCGTGAGCGAGCCGCTGCGCATGGGAGAGGGTACGAGCGGCGATCGTGGCGGCGCTTCAGAGCGGCTCCTGCGCGGCGAGCCCAGCCTCGTCGGCTTGCGTGCTCTGCGAGAAAATCAACTCATCGCACTGCCCGCTTGGCTCTTTGCCACGGGCTCCCATGAGCTCGTGGCGGCTGCCGAGGAATTGGCGCGGCGCGTGGAGGCTCTCGACCGCGGCGGGGCGACCGAGGAGCCTCGACGATGACGCGCCGCGGTGCATTCGTGGCCTGCGCGTATGTCTTGGCGCTCTGCACGCTCGCGCTGCTCTCCATGCAGCTCGGCAGTTCTGCCCTCGAGCCGGGGACGCTGACGCAGGGGATCGGCGCGATGCTGGGACTCGCTGCTCCATTGGAGCGCAACGCGCAGGCGATCGTCGAGCTGCGCGTTTGGCGCGCGTTGTGCACGCTCGGTGTCGGGGCGAGCCTCGCGCTCTCGGGCGGACTGATTCAAGGCATGTTCCGCAACGCGCTGGCTTCGCCGTCCCTGATCGGCGTGACCGGCGGCGCAAGCCTTGGCGCGGCGTTCGCGATTCTCGCACTGGGAGGCTACGCGCCGCGGCTCGTGCTCGAGAGTGGCTCAGGGCTGGATGCCTTCGCCATTCCTCTTTGCTCCTTCGTGATGGCCCTCGCCACGACAGCGCTCGTCGCGGCGATCGCTTCGGCCCGCGGGCGTGCGAGCGTGACAACGCTTCTCCTCGTCGGTATTGCCGTGAACATGTGCGTGGCGGGAGTCTTCGCTGCGATTCAGTACTTGACGCTCGAGGAGTGGGAGGTGAGTCGAGCCATCTTGGCTTGGACTTTTGGAACCCTCGATGATCGCAAGGGTCTACACTGCGCCACGGTGCTGCTCGCACTGGCGCTTTCGACCTTGGCAGTGCCCTTCGTCGCACGCGAGCTCGAACTCTTGAAGGGCGGTGAAGAGGATGCCGAATCGCTCGGCGTCGACGTCGCGCGCACCAAGCGCATCGCGCTCGTCGCAGCCTCGCTCTCGGCCTCCGCCGCAGTCGCGGTGGCTGGGCAGATCGGCTTCGTCGGGCTCGTGGTTCCTCACCTGATCCGCTTGTTCGGCGCCGGCAGCTATCGCCGACTGCTCTGGCACGCGATTCCCGTCGGTGCGCTCTTTCTCCTCGGAGCCGACGTACTCCAGCGGGTTCTCTTCGGCGACGGTGCCTTGCAGCCTGGCGTCATGATGTCGCTCGTCGGCGGACCGTTCTTTCTGTTCCTTCTGATCCGCAGCCGCCGAGAGGTGAGCACGTGGTGAATCGCCTCGTCGCGCGCGGACTGCACTTCGCGTACACGCCGGGACTGCCGGTGCTCGACGGCGTCGACATCGACCTCGTTCGGGGTGAGCTCGTCTCCCTCGTCGGGCCGAATGGCTCGGGCAAGAGCACGCTGCTGCGTTGCTTGGCGGGGCTCGCGAAGCCACAGTCGGGCGTCGTCGAGCTCGATGGCGAGCCGCTCTCGAGCGCGAGTCCTCTCCAGCGTGCACTGCGAGTCGCCGTCGTTCCGCAGTATCTGCCGTCGCTGTTCGACGTGCTCGTCGAGGACTTCGTGCTCGGGGGTCGTTACGCGAGAATCGACCGCTGGGCGGGGCCGCGAGCGAGCGACCGAGAGGCGCTGGAGCGGGCCTTGGAGGCCTGCGACGCATTGGGTTGCCGCGGTCGAGCGATGAGCGAACTCTCGGGTGGGCAGCGGCAACGCGTCGTGGTGGCCCGCGCCGTTGCGCAGGAGGCGCCAGTCCTCCTCGTCGACGAGCCTACGACGTCGCTCGATCCCGAGCATCAGGTCTCGATCTTCGAGCTGCTCGCCCGTCTCGCTTGCGACGGGCGCATCGTTCTCGTCGTGACGCACGAGCTCAACCTCGCCGCGCAGTTCTCTGCCACGATGGCGGTCCTGCACGGGGGCAAGCTGGTCGCTCGCGGCAGCGTCGATGCCATGATGCGCAGCGAAGTTCTGACGCCTGTGTACGGCGAACGACTGCACTTTGGTCGACTGGACGACGGTCGCCCCTTCGTCGTTCCGCGCGCTCGTTTCCTACGTCGCCCTCAGGGCTGAGCGAGCAGCCACTGCGCCAGCGCGAGACGTTCGGCGTCGGTGCCGAACGTGGGCGGCATGGGGGAGCGATAGCTCGCCGCAGCTGCGGCTAGGCGCTCATTCTTGG
>JBIKYW010000432.1:0-3528 GCA_044355055.1 Planctomycetota bacterium
GCGGTGTGCCCCGCGCCCTCCGGCGAAGGCTCGGTCCCGGTCGGTCCGCGCCTCGCTCGGCAGTGGACTTCGCACCTGATGCGCACGACGCCCAGTCCGGTGCGCTATCTCTGAAGTCGCTCGTCCCGCTCCCCCCAGCGCCCGCTCGCCATGTCGCTCGCAACGACGTGTCGGGCGGGCGCCCTGCTCTCTCGGCCCCTCGGCAGCACAGCCGCGAGCCCACCGCTCGCCCTACTTGGGGCCACCCCGCCACAAGTGAACGGCGATCCACCCATTCACCGCCAAGAGCGCCGCCGCGGGGAGCATCGCGTACCACGGGTCCTCGATCCGAAGGCGCACCACGAGAGCGCCCACCATGAGAAGACACAGGCCCGTGGCGGCGGCGGCCCTCCACTGGGGTGTGGGACCGAGGGCGAGCCCGATGGCTCCGGCGATCTCGAGGAGCGCGGTCCAAACGCGCAAGCGCGGCAGGTCGTAGCGATCGAACTCGGCGACCATGCGCTCCGAGCTGAGGCAGAGCACGCCGTAGAACAGGAAGGCGCCGGCCGAGAGGACTCGCGCCGCAAAAAAAAGGTCCATCAAAGTCTCGGGCTTTCGGGTGTGGGCGGATGCGGCGGAGCGGGTCTGGAAGCTGTAGAGTCCCCCCATGCCGAACCTCGACCTCGCCGCGCTGCTTCAGCTGATCCTTGCCTTGGGCCTGATCAACGTCTGGCTGGTGCGGCCGGGCAAGGCCACGGCCTTCCGCGGCGGAGCATCGACGAACCTCAAAGCTGAGTTCGCGGCCTACGGCCTCTCGGATGCCATCTTCTACGGCGTCGGCGCCCTCAAGCTCGGATCCGCCGCCGCACTTCTCGCGGGCGTGTGGATCTCAGGAATCGCGCTACCCGCCGCGGGCTTGCTCGCGGTCCTGATGCTCGGCGCGCTGGCCATGCACCTCAAGGTGCGAGATCCCCTGCTCAAGTCGGTCCCCGCGCTCGCCATGCTCGCGATGACGACGACCCTCGCGGTGATCAAGCTCGGCTGAGGATCACGGCTGTCGCGACACGGGCTCGCGACGGTGCGGAACGGGCCTCCATCGGGCCTAGAGCAGGATGCACGGCTCTCGCGCTCCTCAGCGCTCGTCTCTCTCTCCCTTGGCGGTCTAGCGGGGATTCCCCGCTCCGAGAGCGGATCGAAAATCTCTCGTGAGCGGCGCGCTGGGCGCGATCGACGAGGGCCATCGCAGCTCGACCGCTCCTCCCCCAATGATCTTCGGCGGCACTTCGCCTGCTCGTCGTGAGGCGCGGCGGGGGTTCGCGGCGCACCGCTGACCGGCGCGCTATTCTGAAACCTCGCCCCCCTTCCCCGGAGTGAGTGATGAGCGCGTCGGACTCGAGTGATCGGCATCGTGAGATTGCGCGGCTGTACGCGGAGTTTTTGGAGCGCGTGGGGCGCGGGGAGCGGCTCGGGTTCGAGGAGTGGTGTGCGCGGCATGCGGAGTATGCGGAGGGGCTCCGGCGGCTCGATCGCGAGTGGGAGCGGTGGAAGACGGTGTTCGATCTGCTGGCGAGCTCGCGGGGCGAGCCGCAGTCGAAGCGGCTGGCGGAGGAGCTGCGCGAGCGCTTTGGAGAAAATGTCGATCCGGGCGTGTCGCTCGGCGGCGAGCCCAAGCACGAGGACAGCGGGCCTTCGAGCGAGCTCTTGCGGCGGCTGCGCGTGCACGCGCCGAAGGGCTCGCGCTATCGAATGCTCGGCGAGGTCGGGCGCGGAGGGATGGGTGCGGTCGTGCGCGTGTGGGACGAGGACCTGCGGCGCACCTTGGCGATGAAGGTCGTGCTCGGCCGCGAGGACGCGGCGGGCAAGGGTCCGACGCCGCCGGTCGACTCGCGCACGCTCGGGCGCTTCCTCGAAGAAGCGCAGGTGACGGGCCAGCTCGACCACCCCGGCATCGTGCCGGTGCACGAGTTGGGCCTCGGGGCCGACGGTCAGGTGTACTTCACGATGCGGCTCGTGAAGGGCGAGGACCTGAAGAAGATCTTCGAGCACGTCGTGAGCGGCCACGAGGGCTGGAGCACGACGCGCGCGCTGTCGGTGATGTTGAAGGTGTGCGAGGCGATGGCGTACGCGCACTCGAAGGGTGTCATCCACCGCGACTTGAAGCCCGCGAACATCATGGTGGGCAAGTACGGCGAGGTGTACGTGATGGACTGGGGCCTCGCGCGGGTCGTGGGCCGCAAGGATCTGCACGACGTGCGCCTGAAGGACGCTCCGGCGACGAGCCAGTCGATCCAGACCGAGCGGCGCGAAGAGCGCGACGACACGCCGGACAGCCCGCTGGTGACGATGGACGGGGACGTAGTGGGCACGCCCGCGTACATGTCGCCAGAGCAGGCGATGGGCAAGGTGACGACGCTGGGCGCGCAGAGCGACGTGTATGCGGTGGGCGCGATGCTCTACCACCTCTTGGCCGTGAAGGAGCTGGAGATGCCATACGTGCCGAAGGGGGCGCGGATGTCGGCGCGCTCGGTGCACGCCTGCGTGATTCAGGGTCCGCCGAAGTCCCTAGTCGAGCTTGCGCCGCAGGCCCCCGCCGAGCTGGTGGCGATCATCGAGAAGGCGATGTCGCGCGAGACCGCGCCGCGCTACCGCGACATGGAGGCACTCGCAGCGGATCTGCGCGCCTTCCTCGAAGGCCGCGTGGTGTCGGCGTACGAGTCGGGCTCTTGGGCCGAGGCGAAGAAGTGGGTGCAGCGCAACAAGCCGCTGACGGCGGCGGCCGCGGCGGCGGTGCTCGCGCTGCTCGGCGGGATTGCGTTCTCGTGGAACTTCGCGCTGGATGCCGATGCGGAGCGTGCCCGAGCCGAAACCGAGCGCGAGAAGGCCAGCGAGGCCGCGCGCGTGGCGGAAGATGAGCGTGCGAAGACTGCGGAATCGAACCGCAAGCTGGAGGCGAGCAACGCGACGCTGCTCGCACAGGCACGCGAGCAGAAGCTGCGTGGGATGATTCAAGAGGTGGCACGCTTCCGCGCGCAGTGCCGGACCACGGATGGTCTGGATCGTCTGGGCAAGCCCGCCTACCAGTGGTGGCTGGACGAGGCGGCTCGGTTGCTGAACGGCGTCTCTGAAGATCGCGAGAAGGGCATCGAGTGGCAGCCGGGACTCGCGGATGTGCGGGCGAAGCTTACGGAGCTGCGCGGCTTGCCCAGCGTTCTTCCGTACACGGAGGAAGATCGCACCCGCGACTTCGAGTCGCATCCCGAGCGTCGACGCCTCCGGGAATTGGAAAACCAAGCTCAGGACGCGGCGGCCACCCTGCGGGAACCTGTCGAGGAGCTCGAGCAGGAGATCGCCAAGTTGGAGTCCCGCCTGCGCGTGCAGGTGTTCCCCGCCGAGTCGGACGTCGCGGCCAAGTACGCGGCGGAGCTGGCTTCGAGCGACGCGTCGGCCTTGAACGAGCTCGCATGGCCTTTGGTCGACCCCGACGAAGACCGTCCCGAGCCCGAGCAGATGGTGCGGGCGATGCTGCTCGCTCGCCGCGGCGTGGAGCTC
>JBIKYW010000050.1:0-11479 GCA_044355055.1 Planctomycetota bacterium
GCGAACCATTCGGAGAGCCTCTTGGTGTGGGCGAGTCGGAGCGACTAGAAGTGTGCCGATCGGAAGCCTCGCGTGCACTCCGTTCGTTCACGCGCGTCTCGGCTCCCTTCTCGCTCCCACCCCGCATCTCTCCCCTCGCTCTCCATGCTCAAGCTCGGCCAAAAAGCTCCCGCGTTCTCGCTCCCCTCGACCTCCGGCGCGACCGTCACGCTCGCCTCGCTCAAGGGCAAGCAGGTCGTCCTCTACTTCTACCCGCGCGACAACACGCCCGGCTGCACGGTCGAGGCCTGCGACTTCCGCGACCAGCACTCGGCGCTGCAGAAAGCCGGTGCCGTCGTGCTCGGCGTCTCGGCCGACTCGCTGAAGTCGCACGCGGGCTTCCGCGCCAAGTACGAGTTCCCCTTCGACCTGCTCGTCGACGAGGGCAGCAAGGTCGCGAGCGCCTACGGCGCCTTCGGCGAGAAGCTGATGTACGGCCGCAAGGTGCAGGGCACGATCCGCTCGACGTTCCTGATCGACGCCGCGGGCTCGATCGCCCAGATCTGGTCCCCCGTCAAGGTCGCGGGACACGCGGAGGCCGTGCTCGCCGCGCTCACCGGCGGCAACTCGACACCCGCGGCTTCGGCGACTCCGAAGGCCAAGACGGCCGCCAAAAAGCCCGCCGCCAAGAAGTCTGCGTCGGCGAAGCCTTCGAGCGCGAAAACTGTGCGCAAGAAGCCCGCGAAGAAGTAGGTCGCGGAGCGAGACTTCGCGCACGGCGCGCCGCGCGCGGCTTCGAGCTCAGGGCCGGTGCCCGACGAACGTGTCCCACTGGCCGCGCGTGTGCAGCGTATCGATCACGAGCCCCGCCTCTTCGATCGCGGCGACCGTCGGATAGCGTTTCTTGTCGAGACAGCCCGAGAACGCGAACCACCCGCCGGGGCGCAGGCGCGCGGCCATGTCCGCGACGTGGGCCTGAATCAGATCCGCGAAGATGTTGGCGAGCACGCCGTCGAAGCCGCGCTCGTCTTCGCGCAGGCACTCGAAGGTGCCCGCGCGGAACTCGCAGCGGGCTCGAACGCCGTTCCACTCCGCAAGCTCGTCCGCGTACGGAATCGCACTCGGGTCGATGTCGAAGCCCAGCGCGTGGGACGCGCCGCAGAGCGCCGCTGCGACCGCGAGCACCCCGTTGCCGCAGCCTGCGTCGAGCACGCGCTCGCCGGGCCGCACGAGGCGCGAAATCGCGCGCAGGCAGCCGCGCGTCGTCGGATGTCGTCCGGTGCCAAAGGCCCCGCCCGGCTCGAGCACGAGGCGCCGGTCGCCCGGGCGCAGGATCCCCTTCCAGTCGCGCGGCACGATGGCGAAGTCCGCCACCCGCATCGGCTTCCAGCTCTTGCGCCACGAGGTCGCGTAGTCCTCGGGCGGCAGACGGCGGAAGCGCACGGAGAGCCCCGCGAGCTCACTGGCCCCCGTGAGTTCCCCCAACGCCGCGAGCGCCGCCTCGATCTCCGCCCGCAGTGCGGGCGTGTCCTCGCTCTCGATCACGTAGGCGCGGACCCACTCGAGCCCCGCGGGGGGCTCCGGCGTGGCCAGCGAGGGCCGTCCGAACGCCACCGACGAGCAGGGGCCGAGCGCGAGCGTCTCCGCCACCAGCTCGAGCCACTCGACCGGGGCGATCACGGCGATCTCCGTCCACGCCGGGGCCATCAGAGGGCCCCTCGGGCCGCGGCCAGAACTCGGAGCAGGAACGGGCGGCGAGAGGGGACCACGGCGAAGCGCATCGGCGCAGGATAGGCGGGGTCGGTGCGTTGGGCGAACCTTGAAGATCGGGAGTTCGCGCGGCCGCCGCGGAGCGGCGCGCCTTGAACGTAGCCGCTCGTCCGGCGAAGGTCTTGTGGGAGCCTTTATCCCGGCTTGACATCCCAAGCCCGTACTGCGGGCGTTCCAACAAGCTCGGATTCAGGCTCCCAAGGGACCCCATGTCCACCAAACGCGAGAAAATCGCCGTCATCGAGGACGAGGCCGACATCCTCGAGGTCGTCCAGTACAACCTGCGCCGCGAGGGCTACCTCGTGGTCGCGAGCCGCAATGGCGAGGAAGGGCTCGACCGGATCCGCAAGGAGAACCCCGACCTCGTCCTGCTCGACTTGATGCTGCCGGGCCTCGACGGACTCGAAGTCTGCAAGCGCCTGCAAGCCGACCCCGTCACCGCAGCGATCCCGGTGATCATGGTGACGGCCAAGGGCGAGGAGAGCGACGTGGTGCTCGGACTCCAGCTCGGCGCCGACGACTACGTGACGAAGCCCTTCAGCCCCAAGGAGCTCTTGGCGCGCGTGAAGGCCGTGCTGCGCCGCGGACCGCTGCGCGAGGTGCGCACGAGCGGCGACCGCGTGGTGCGCGACGGACTGGTCGTCGATGCCACCAAGCACCTCGTCACCGTCGACGGGGAGCCCATCACGCTCACCGCGACCGAGATGCGTCTCTTGCACTTCCTCGCCGCGCACCCAGGCCGTGTTTTCTCGCGCGACCAGCTCCTCTCGCGCGCCATCGGCGACCACGCGGTCGTCATCGACCGCAACATCGACGTGCACATCGGCTCGATCCGCCGCAAGCTCGGCCGCTGCCGCGAGCTGATCGAAACGATCCGCGGCGTCGGCTACCGCTTCCGCGACGCCGAGCCGGTCGCGTAGGAGCGCGGGCGCGTTGCGCTACACTCCCGCGCAGTCGATGCGCGCGACCTTCTTCTGGCGGTTGTATCTGGGCTGCGTGGCCCTGATCCTGCTCTCGACCGTCACGCTCGGGCTTTGGTTCGAGCGCCGAGCACGCGCCGACATGCTGCGCGACCTCGACAGCTCCCTGCGCGCGCGGCTGGTGCTCTTGCAAGACATCGCAGCGGGGCAGTGGACCGGCGCGCCGTCGGCGGAACTGGAGTTGCGCATCCAACGACTCGGCCGCGATGGCGGTGCGCGCCTCACCCTCGTACGCCCCGACGGCGTCGTGCTCGCGGACTCCGAGCGCGACCCGTCGTCGATCGGCAATCACCGCATGCGGCCCGAGATCGAGGACGCTGTGCGTCGAGGCGAGGGATCTGCGGAGCGTGACAGCGAGACCGTGGGCCGTCCCTATCGCTACATCGCCCGCGCCGTGCGAATGGACGGCGAGCTCGTCGGCTTCGTGCGCGCGGCGTTCCCCCTCGACGAGATCGAGGGGCGCATCGCCAACCTGCGCATCTCGACCGCACTCACCGCTCTCGCGGCTGCGGGTACCGCGGTCTTGGTCGCGCTCTCGTTCGCCAAGCGCGTCAGCGCGCCGCTCGCCGCGACGGCGGCCCTCGCGGAGCGCATCGCTAAGGGAGACTACGCGACGTCGGTGGAGCCCGTGGAAAGTGCCGACGAGATCGCGCGACTCTCGGATGCGATCGCGACGATGAACCGTCAGCTCGAAGAGCGGCTGGAGACGATCACGGCCGATCGCAACAAGGTGGTCGCGATCCTCGGAGGCATGGTCGAAGGCGTGATTGCGATCGACCGCGACGAGCGCATCGTCCACATGAACTCGGTGGCCGCGCGTCTGCTCGGCGCGAACCCCGGCGACGTCGAAGGCCGAAGAATCTGGGAAGTGACGCGCTTTCTCCCCGTG
This sequence comes from Planctomycetota bacterium, assembly GCA_044355055.1. GTDB lineage: Bacteria > Planctomycetota > UBA1135 > UBA1135 > F1-120-MAGs118. Next base: position 3,619 of record JBIKYW010000050.1, read on the forward strand.
TGCGAGATCCTCGACTCCGCACGCACCTCCGGCGAGCCGCGCTCGGGTCCCTGCGCGCTGATCCCCCCCGGCGACATGACGCGCGGACAGGTCGAGCTCGAGCTGCGCGCCTCCGGACTCCGCGACGGCAGCGGCGCACTCGCGGGCGCGGTCCTCGTGATGCACGACGTGACGGAGCTGCGACGTCTCGAAAACGTGCGCCGCGACTTCGTCGCCAACGTCAGCCACGAGCTGAAGACGCCCCTCACAGCCATTCGGGGCATGGTCGAGACCATGGTCGACGACCCCGAGATGCCCAAGGAGATCCAGCTGCGCTTCCTCGACCGCGTCCGGGACCAAGCGCTGCGGCTCTCGGCACTGGTGACCGACCTGCTCTCGCTCGCTCGCATCGAGGCCAATGAGGGCCGCGGCGAGCGGGCGTTGCTCGACCTGCGTCCGCGCCTGCGCGAGGTCGTCGGTCGCTTCGGCGACGTGGCCGCCCGCAAGCAAATCTCGCTCGGACTCGAAGTGCCCGAGGAGACCTGCAGCGTGCTCGCCGACGAGGAGAGCCTGCGCCAGATCCTCGACAACCTGCTCGACAACGCCTGCAAGTACACACCCGAAGGTGGCCGCGTCTGGGCCCGCCTCCTGCGGCTGCCGGGCGAGCTGCGCCTCGAAGTCGAGGACACCGGCATCGGCATCGAGCCCGCCGACCAAGCGCGCGTCTTCGAGCGCTTTTACCGCGTCGACAAGGCCCGCTCGCGGGACTTGGGCGGCACGGGCTTGGGGCTCTCCATCGTCAAGCACCTCGCCAGTTCCCTCGGTGGCAGCGTCTCCTTGGAGAGCACCCCGGGCCGCGGCTCGACCTTCCGCGTGCACTTCCCAGCCTAGGCGCTACGCTCCCCGAAAACGCCATGACACGACATCTCCAGACCGACCTCGACCGCCTCAAGAAGGAAGTCCTCGCCATGGGAGCCATGGTCGAGGAGGCCATCAACCGTGCGATCCGCGCGCTCGTCGCGCGCGAACCCGAGCTCGCGCGCGAGGTCGCGGCAGGAGACGATGCGATCGACCGCAAGGAACTCGAAGTCGAGGACATGTGCCTCAAGATGCTCGCGCTGCACCAGCCCGTGGCTGGCGACTTGCGCTACATCATCGCGGTGCTCAAGGTGAACAATGACCTCGAGCGCATGGGCGACCTCGCGGGCAATATCGCCGAGCGAGCGCAGTTCCTCTCGACGCACGCTCCGCTCCCCGTCGACATCGACTTCACCCGCATGGTCGAGTCCGTCCGACGCATGGTGCGCGAGAGCCTCGACTCGCTGGTGAATCAGGATCCCAACCTCGCACGCAAGGTCTGCGTTTCCGACAACGAGGTCGACGAGTGCCAGCGCCACATGTTCGAGACGCTGACCAGCCTGATGCAGCGGGATTCCACCACCGTGGAGCGCGCCGTGCAGGTGCTCTCCGTCTCACGCCACCTTGAGCGCATCGGCGACTCCGCAACCAACATCGCGGAGGACGTCGTGTTCATGGTCGAGGGCGACGTGATCCGCCACCAGCCGCGGGGCCGACTGCATCGCGCCGGTACCTGAAGTTCACGCTCAGCGCGTCCAGCGAAAGCCGAGCGCAGCAACTGCGAGCGCGACTGCGACGCTCCCCGCCACGTAGGCGAGCGCGGCCCCCGGCCGTTGCTCCCGCACGAGGTTCAGCGCATCGGTGCTGAACGCGGAGAACGTCGTGAAACCTCCGAGAAGGCCTACGGAACAAAAGAGACGCAGGCTCGCGGCGTCCTCTCGCGCCGCGAGCCAGCCGACGAGCGCGCCCGCGGCGAAGGAGCCAAGTACGTTGACGCACAAGGTGCCGTAGGGAAACGAAGTGAGCCCCAAGCGCGCGATCAGCAGAAAGAGACCATGGCGCGCGAGCGCTCCGAGCGCGCCGCCCACGGCCACCAGCAGAGCGCCGCTCACGCGCTTCCCCACGGCAGCCAACCGGCGCGCTCCAAGAACCAAAGCAGACCCGCGAGCAGCACGGCGAGGGCGATCGGGCCGCGAACCCAGCGCGGAGCGAGCCACTCGCGCGGGCGATCGCGATACGTGCGGTCGCCCGGCAGGAAGAGCACGAGCGTTCCGATCGCGAGCACCACGGCGAGCTGGCCGAGCTCGACGCCGAGATTGAAGGCGAGGAGCGCGGTGACCTTGAGGGGTTCGAGCACCAGCGAATCTCCAAGGAAGCTCGCAAATCCCAGTCCGTGCACGAGTCCGAAGACGAACGCTTCGATCCATCGCGCGCCGGGTCGACGAACGAGCAGCAGCTCGGCCCCGACGTAGGCGATCGAGAGCGCGATGGCGAGCTCCACGAGCCGCCCGGGGACCTGCACCCAGCCGAGCGACGCGCAGGCGAGCGTGATGGAGTGGGACAGCGTGAAGGCGGTCACGACGGCGACCAACGAGCGGACGCTGCGCGCGGCGACGAGCAGGGCGAGCACGAAGGCGAGGTGGTCCCAACCGCCGAGGATGTGCTCGAGCCCGAGCTGCAAGTAGCCCGCGAACACGCCGCCACGGCGCGCGGACGCGGAGCGAAAGTGCCATTCCTCGACTCCCTCACCGAACAGGAAGACCGAAGGCTCCTCCCCACGCCAGACGACCGTCGCGACGTCGCGGTGCAGCGGATTCTGCTCCAAGAACAAGCGACAGCGGATGCGCAGCTCGTCGCTCTCGGGCGACAGGATGAAGCTCGTCATGCCCTGCACGAGCTGGTAGTCGAGCGCACCGCCGTCGACGAGCTCCAGCGTCCACGGATTGCGCGGCCCCGTCGGCTCGATCTGATAGCGCGCATCGAAGTAGGCGCGAATCTGCTCGCGCCCCGCCTCGAGCTCGGCCTCCGAGAGTCGCTTGTCCCCGTCGCGATCCACTTCGAGACACTCGATCAGCGAGAGCGCCTGAACGGAGAGCTCCAGCCCCGCGCCCCGCTCGGTGACCGTGAGGCGCGAGGTCGACTGGGAGTCTGGGTGTCGTCCGACTCCGCAGAGGAGCGGCAGGAGCGCGAGCAGTGTCAGCATCGCTCAGCGCGCCCCCGTCGCCTGCTGCAACAGCGCCTGCGCGCGGGCGTTTTGGGGATCGACGTTGAGCAGCGCGCGCAGGTTGCTCACGGCGTCGTCTCTGCGCCCTTGGCGCAAGAAAAGCTCGCAGACATCGACCACATACGCGCGGCTCAGCGAGTCCAGCGCCTGCGCGCGCAGCAGATACGGCTCGGCCTCGGAGAGCCGATTCGCCGCGAGGTACGCCTTCCCGATTCCGTTCTCGACCATGGGGCCGGGCACCCCGGCCCTTCGCGCCCTCTCGAACATCTCCAGCGCCGCGGGGAGGCCCGAGCGCCAGACTGCCGCAGACAGCATGTCGAGGACCTCCTGCGCCATGACCCGGTCGAGTGCCGCCGCACGGAACGCCAGCGGCTCGGCATCTCGCAGCCGCCCGACGGAGATGAGCGCGCGCGCCTGTCCTCCAGCGATGATCGCACGCGGGATGGATGCTTGCTTCTCCGCCTTCTCCCAGAGCGTCACGCGATCGGCATGGCGGCCAGCTTGGGCCAGCAGCGCATCGAGGTCGACGTAGATCCGTTGCACGTCCGGACGCCGCTCGATGCCCTTTTCGTAGAGCGCGATCAGCTCCGCTTGAGCGCCGCGCGCTGCAAGCGGGCTGCGCAAGGACGCGAGACAGTCCGCGGGATCCGGCAGCCAGAACTTCGGCCGGTCGGAGTAGCGCGGATCTCCCGGCTCGGGCTCCCACTCGACCGCGGAGCGCCACGCGGCCTCGGCCAAGTCCGCGCGCCCTTGCATCTGATGCAGGATTCCGAGCGTGTGGCGCGCCAGCTCATTGCCCCGCCCCGGGTGCGCCGCGACCGAGCGCTGCTCGATCTCGATCGCCTCGCTCCACGCTTGGCGTCGATAGAGCATCACGGCGTAGTTGTGCAGAACGAAGTAGTTGTCCGGCTCGACCTCGACCGCACGGCGAAAGAGCGACTCCGAGCTCGACCAGACCGTGACCTGTCTCCGCGTGACGAAACCCAACCCCAACGCGAAGACCGCGGTGCCAGCGAACAGGGCCTGCGGCATGCGCGCCCCACGTTCCCCGAGCCGACGCTCCAACGCGACCAACAACCCACCTACGGCGAGGATCACCAGCGGAATCGACCCGAGCTGGGCATAGCGGTCGGCTACTTTTTGTGCGCCGCTCTGCAAGATCCCCAAGATCGGGGAGACGAGCACGCCGTAGCAGAACCACGCTGCGAGGAGCGCCGGCCAGCGCTTGCGGAGCGCGAACGCCGCAGCGGTCACCAGTGCGACCACGCCCATGGAAGCGACGTACACGGGCCGCGTTGGATCGAAGTCGAGCTCCAACAGGTAGTGGCAGCCCAAGTCCGTCGGCCAGAGCGTCTTCCACGCGTAGAAACACAGGCCGTAACAGGCCTGTGCGGCGCGGTGCAGAACTCCGTGCTCTTCGAGCGTGACCGCGGCCGCGATCTGCTTCTGCGCGGAGGCCGCTTGATATGCCGTGAGGAGCGCAAGTGGCGCGAACCACAGCTTCTCCGCCGCAAGGCGCCCGAGCGACATCACGGCGGTTCGCCGCAGCGGATACACGTCGAGCGCGAGCAGCACGACGGGCAACGTCATGCCCCACGCCTTCGACAGCAGCGACAGACCGTACGCAACGAGTGCTAGCGCCAGCCACGCGCCACGCAGCGCACCAAAACGACACATCCGAAGGTACGCCCACACGCCGACGAACAGGAACAACGCGCTCAAGAGATCGCGGCGCTCCGTGAGCCACACCACGTTCTCGACCCGCAGCGGATGAATGCCCCACGCGAGCGTCGCCAGCGCAGCGCCGCCGTGCAGCAAGAGCCCGCGCGTGCGATCTTCGCTGGGCCCAGCCACACTCGCGCTGCAACTCCCGATGCACCAGCGCAGAAGCTCCAGCGCCATGAACCAGAACGCCACCACGGACGCGACGTGAATCGCGAGGCTGGTCCGGTGGTACGCCGCGGCGTCGAGGCCTGCGCGCGCGTAGTCCCAGCCGAAGGTCACCCACGTCAGCGGATGCCAGTGGCCGTAGTGGTAGCTGCGCCAGCCCCACATCCATTCGAGCTGCTCGTCGCCCAGTCCGCGGTAGAGAAAGTTGAACTCGAAGTTGGCGTCGTCATCGAGCGCGACGAACGGGTAGTCGATGCAAGGCCAGAACACCGCGAGCGCGACCGCGGCGAGCGCGAGCGGCAGCGCGACCTGGAGCGCCCACGGCAGTCGTGCGGGCTGGGAGGACGTGCGAGTCATCGAGGCCGCAGGGTAGCGGATGGAGCGACGGAGTTCCTGCCCCCGCGCTCAGGGCGTGAACGTCAGACTCAGCGCGTTCGTGAAGTTTTGCTGCGAGCCGCACGGCAGCGACGCATCGCGATACCAGACCTGAAAGTGCCACGTGGAGCCGACCGTGATCAGGCCGCCCGCGGCCGAGACCAAGCCGCCGCGCGTGAAGCTGCCGCTCGCGCCGCCCTGCGCCACCGGGAAGCGTCGATTGAGTCCCGCGAGGCAGCGCAGTCCGTCGCCGAGCGCTCCGCCGAGCCCGCCGTTCTTTTGCTCCGAACCCATGTAGAGGATGCCCGCCCTGTTCGGAGGCAGCTGGCTCACGGCGAGCAGCGCATTGTCCGCCGCGACGCTCGCGCCTCCAAGGTTCCGGAGCTTCGCGCCGACGCTCGTCGAGTTGCGACAGCCCTCGCCCGCAACCGCGAAGTTCGCACACGGACACGCTCCAGCGCTACCGTCGCCCGAGCAGAAGATCGTGCCTGCGACAACTTCGCACGAATCCGGCGTACCGTTGCCATTCAGATCGAGTTGCGTGCCGGTCGCGAGCTCGCACGTATCGCCCGCGCCATCGCCGTCGCAGTCGCTCTGGCTCGCGTTCGCATGCGCAGGGCAGTTGTCGCACACATCCCCCACGCCGTCGCCATCCGCGTCGCCCTGCCCCACGTTCGCAGCAGCAGGACAGTTGTCGATGCAGTCCGGGAGCGTGTCGAGGTCGGTGTCGAACTCGGACACGCCGCAGCCGCAAGCGCCCGGCGCCGTCTTCGTCGGGTCACTCGGACAACCGTCGGAGACCACCGTCACCGCGTCGACGATGGGGCCCGTGCTCGTCGTCACCGTAAGCGCGAGCACGTAAGCGCCGGGCGCACTGAAGGTGACCGTCGGCGCGAGCGCCGTCGAGTCCGAGAACGTCGCGATGCCAGGTCCCGAGACCATCGACCACACCGCAGGCTCGGGCAGCGAACGCACGAGGCACGTGTGGGCCGAGCAGTCCGGCACGATCGAGCTCACCGGCGTGACCGCGCCCGTCGCGAGATCGATGCGCGCGAGCTGCGTGAAGTCGAGGTTTCCGTTGAGCGTGCCGGCGTACGAGCCGTAGAGCTCGTTGCCAAAGAACATCACGTCCTCGAACTGACGATTCAGCGCGATTTGCACGAGCACGGACTGCGTGACGGCACCCGTCGTCGGATTCAAGAGGAGCAGGCGCTTGGTGTAGTTGTCGACCGCGTACAGCGTGTCGCTCGGAGCGTGGTACGCGAGCGACTTGACCTGCTGATACCCCGCGAGCGTTCCGCTGCCGACCGCCGTCACCGCGCCCGTCGTGCGCTGAATGCGCAAGAGCTGCTTGCGGAACAGATCGACTGCAAACAGACGGTCGTTCACGGGATCGTGCGCGAGCGACATCACGTTGGCCCACGTGGTCGACCAGCCGGTCGCGTTCACCGGCGTCGCAAGGCCCGTGTACGGATTCACCGTGTAGAGCTGGCGCAGCGCGACGTCGCTCCCGTAGATCACGCCGTTGACGTCGATCCAGTCGGAGGGCCAGCCGAAGATCGTGCCCGAGGCCGTCTGAACGAGGCTCGCCCCGACGAGTCCAGTTCCCTCGACCCAGCGCAGGAGCGCATTCTCCGTCACGTTGTTGCCGTCGCCCGTCCACCACTCCAGCGGCGCGCGGTTGGTCACCGAGCCCGCGAGCTGCGCCGCGGCAGGGTGATTCACCGCCTGATCGACGCCGGCGTACACCCCGACCTGAGCGGGAGCGAGCACAGCGAGTCCGAGGGCCGCCGCGGCGGCTTGCAGGTGGAGACGGAGCATGGAACGGGGCAAAGAGAGCCTCGCAGAGGCTCCCCAAGAGCGGAAGACGGGCTCGAAAGGGTCCCTGGTTCCATGAAAAACGGGCCATCCGGTCCGACCGGACAGCCCGTGCTTGGAAAAAACGTCCCCGGACGCCCTCGGGCGAACACCGGGCCGTGCGGAGCTACTTCGCGAAGGCCGCGTCGAAGGCCACCGCCGAGCGCGGGAAGTCGAGCTTGCGCACGAACGCCGCCGCGTCCGTGGCCCCGAACTCGCGATCCATGAGCATGTCTTCCCACTCGACCGTCAGAGGCCCGTGGTAGCCCAAGTGGTTGAGCACGCGCACGATGCTCTCAAAATCGATGCGGCCGCGTCCGGGCGAGCGGAAGTCCCAGAAGCGCCCATCGCTACCGAAGTCCGTGTGGCCGCCGAAGACTCCCGCCGGCGTCGGACGATCCGACCACCACACGTCTTTCACGTGCACGTTCCACACGCGCGCGCCGAACTGCCGCAGGAAGCCCAAGTAGTCGACGCCTTGATAGCCGAAGTGGCTCGGGTCGAAGTTGAAGCCAAAGCGCGGGTGCGAGTCGAGCGCCTTGAGCGCGCGCGCCGTGCTCGGCAGGTCAAAGGCGATCTCGGTCGGGTGCACCTCGAGCGCGAAGCTGACGTCGACCTTGTCGTAGGCGTCCAAGATCGGCTTCCAGAGCTTCGCGAACTCCTTGAAGCCGTCGTCGA
>JBIKYW010000433.1:0-3525 GCA_044355055.1 Planctomycetota bacterium
CGCGCGAGATCGGCGAGCTCTTCGGCATCGAGTCGCGCGCGGATGAGACCGTGCAGTCCTATGCGGCTCGACTGCGCCAGTCGCTCGGGATCTCGACGGCGCAACGTACCGCCGGGGCCTCGCGCTCGGATCCACGCGCGCGCGTCGGCTCGCCGTTTGGCGACGACGCGGACGACGAAAGCTAGTCACGACGAAAGCTAGTCACGACGAGCCATCGAAGGTGCCGAAGGCCGCGGGCGTCGGCGAAGCGACGTGGCGGGCGCTCGACGGGGCCCAGCGCCGGACCTCGTGCCGCGCGGTCTTGCCGTAGAGCTCGCGGAGGAAGGCTCGTGCTCACCTAGAGCGAGGGCTCGGGCTCGCGGTGAGCGTCTCGACTCCGCGTTTTCTCACGAGCGGGCACGCGGAACTCGCGGAGCGTCGCCGCGTTTTTTTTCTCACATTGCGCGCGACGTTCGGGCGCGCCGAGCGACGAGGGTCTTGGGGACGCATGCGACGTGGCGCAAGGACGACGGGGTTCGGCGTGGGACTGGGTGTATCCGCCGCTGTGCTGGCTCTGCGGCAGCGACGCGGCGTGGGAGGGCGGACAGTGGGCGAGCGGCTGCGAGGAGCACATGCTCCCCGACGGTCCCGAGGGGCAGCGCTGTCCGGTGTGCGCGGGATGGATGCCCGACATGCTCGCGGGCGCCTCGCGCTGCGCGGCGTGCCGTCGCGCGACCGAGCGCGGCGCGAGCTTCGGGGTCGAGCGCCTGATCGTGCTCGCGGACTATCGGGCGCAGCCCGAGGTGCGGGACTGGGTGCTGGCGTTCAAGCACGGAGGACGCAAGGAACTCGCGCGGCCGCTGGCCTCGGCGCTCGCTGCGGTGGTGCGGCGTACCGTGCGGAGTGCCGATGGAGATGCGAGGGGCGGCGATGTCCTCGTTCCCGTGCCGCTGCATCTCTGGCGACGGATCGAGCGCGGCTTCGATCAGTCGCGCGCGCTCGCGGGGGCCCTTTCGGGCGAGCTCGGCTGGCCGACGACCGCCCCGCTCGCGCGCGTGCGCGCGACCGTCGTGCAGGGCGCGGCCGGCGCGCGCTCGCGGGATGCCAACGTGCGCGGTGCCTTTGGGCCACGTCGATGGTCATGGCTCGCGCAGCGTGCCGTGGCACGCGCCGAGTGCGCGTGGATCGTGGACGATGTGGTGACGTCGGGCGCCACGCTGCGCGAGTGTGCGCGGGCGTTGCGACGCATGGGGGCGCGGCGCGTGGCGGCGCTCGCCATCGCCCGTGCCTCGGAGCGCGGAGCGCCCGTCGAGAGCGACCGGGAGCGCGAAGACGCTTCGAGCGCGGCGGAAAGCGGGTACCCTGTGCGCGAATGAGCTCCCACGCGCTCTCCGACACCCTGTTCGTCGAGCCCTTCGCCGGAATGGCGGGCGACATGTTCCTCGCGGCCCTGCTCGACCTCAAAGACGAGCGCTTCACGCTGGCGCACCTGCGCGAGTTGGCGGCGGCGCTGGTGCCGAACGAGGCGCAGCTCGAGACCGAGACGGTCTGGCGCGGCTCACTCTCGGGGTTGCAGCTCGACGTGCGCACGCCGGACAGCGGCACGATGCCGCACCGCGGAATCGCCGAGCTCGAAGGGCTGATGGCGCGCGTGCCGCAGCTCTCCGACGCCGCTCGCGCTCGCGCTCGCGCGGTGCTGTGGCGCATCGCGGTCGCCGAAGGTCGCGTGCACGGCTGTCGACCCGAGGAGATCCACTTCCACGAGCTCGGCGCCGTCGACTCGCTGATCGACGTCTGCGGAGCGGTGTACGGGCTGGAGCGGCTCGGCGTGCGGCGCGTGCTCTCGACGCCGCCGCTCGTGGGCTCGGGGACGGTGCGCTGCGCTCACGGCGAGATGCCGGTTCCGGTCCCTGCGGTGGCGGAGCTCCTGCGCGGTCATCCCCATCACCTCGGGGGCGGCGGTGAGCGTCTCACTCCGACGGGCGCGGCGCTGCTCGTCGAGCTCGTCGAGCAGTTCGGCTCGCCGGGCGACTTCGTGACGGACGCGGTCGGCTATGGCGCGGGGCATCGCGATCCCCGCGAAGGCCCGCCCAACGTCCTGCGGGTGCAGCTCGGGCGCGCGGTCGCGGTGCGCACACGCCCCGAAGTGTGGACTCTCGAGTGCAACCTCGACGACATGACGGGCGAGGAGCTCGGCTTCTTGCTGCAGCGCGTGCGGGATGCGGGCGCGCTCGAAGCGTGGAGCTCGCCGGTTTCCATGAAGAAGGACCGTCCGGCGGTGATCGTGTCGGCGCTGTGCCGCGACGCGGCGCGCGCCGAGCTCGAGCGGGTCCTGTTCGACCATTCGACCGCGCTCGGAGTGCGCTGGACCCGCAGTGAGCGGACCGAGTGCACGCGGCGCGACTTCACCCTCGAGGTCGACGGGCAGCGGGTGCGCGGTCAGCGCCGCGTGCGGCCTGGCGCCGACGAAGGCGCCGCCGACGAGCGGGATCTCGCGTTCGAGTACGACGATCTCGCAGCGCTGGCGCTGGCACGCGGGATCTCGCTGCGCGAGGCGGAATCGCGCGTACGCCGAGCCGCGCTCTCGCAGGGGCTGTAGCCCGGGAGCGTTCTCCCGCCGGCGCTTGGCCGAATTCTCAGAGGTAGAGCTCGCCTTCGAGGGCGCGCTCTTGCTCTTCGGGGTCGTCGAGCTTGCGCACGACCCGATTGCCTTCGCCGATCAGCAGCACGGTGGGGGTGCGGGGCCGGTCGGTGGCCTCGAAGGTCATGATGATGACCTCATCGCCGGGGCGGACGAGGTGGGCGGCGGCGCCGTTGATGCAGATGCAGCCCGAGCCGCGCTCGCCGGGGATGGTGTAGGTCTCGAGCCGCGCGCCGTTGGTGTTGTCGACGATCAAGACCTTCTCGAAGGGCAGGATGTCGGCCTGATCCATCAGGTCGCGGTCGATCGTGATCGAGCCGACGTAGTCGAGGCGCGCCTCGGTGACCGTGGCCTTGTGGAGCTTGGAGCGGAGGAAGAAGCGCATCGCGGGCCGAATGGGATACGACATCCGAGCGGATCGGTAAAGGTGGCGGGTCGTCGGGCGCAGCGTTCCTAGGCCCCCGGGAAGCTGTCGAGGCCGCGGGAGAGTCGCGCCAACGCCTCCGAGAGCGCCGGAGGGGGGCTGCCGAAGCCGAGTCGGAGGTGACCGGGGGCCCCGAAGTGCTCGCCGGGGACCACGGCGAGCTGCTCGCGCGCGGCGAGGTGCTCCGCGAGCGCGCGGGTGTCGGGTGCGGACGGAACCGCGGCGAAGGCGATGATCCCGTGCGCGGGGAGGTGGGCATCGACGCGGCGCTCGGAAGCGAGCCAGCGCGCGAGGAGCGGTCGGCTCTCGGCCAGCACGGCTCGGTAGGGGGCGAGCAGCTCGCTCTCGAGGGCCAGCGCGCGCGTCGCGGCGCGCAGGGCGGGGGTCGACAGGTCGACGTACTGGAGGAAGCTCGCGTCCTCGAAGGCCTCGCGCTCGGCCATGGCGGCGCTGCCAAGGAGCACCCAGCCCACGCGCAGGC
>JBIKYW010000434.1:0-3523 GCA_044355055.1 Planctomycetota bacterium
GCTGATGCCGCCCTTGGAGAAGGAGATGCCTTCGGCGTACTCGAGGCAGTAGGCCAGTACGCGGACGATGAGGAAGGCGGCGCTCTCGGAGGGGTGGCGGGCGACACGCAGCTCGAGGTTCTCGTAGACGCCGCGGTCGGCGTCGGAGAGGGAGATCTCGAAGCGGTAAAGGGTGGCGCCGAGGCCCATGGGGAGAGCCTACGGGGCGGCTGGGGGGGCCTCGGAGCACTTTTTTCTCGGGAGCCGTGTTCGATCGGGGCGACAAAAGGGAGGGTGCGCGCGAGACCTCGACAGGTGCGCGGGGTTGGAGGATCGTTGGGAACCGTGAGCCAAGCCTTTCGAGACGATCCGGGTGTGCGCTGGATGCTGGAGTACCAGCGTGGCGACGAGGCGGCGTTCGACCGCATCGTCGAGGCGTACTCGGGGCAGCTCTATGCCCTCTTCACGCGCTTCCTCGGGCCGGTCCCCGAGCGTGAGGACTTGGTGCAGGACGTGTTCCTGCGCGTGATCCGCGCGCGGGAGCGATACCAACCGACGGCGCGCTACTCGACGTGGCTGTACCGCATCGCGTTCAACATCGCGGTCAACCGCACCCAGCGCGGGACCGACGAGGCGTCGCTCGACGACGGCACGAGTGACGATGGCGAGCCCCTGTGGAGCGAGGTGGGGGACACGCGAGCCGAGGCGCCGTCGGAGGTGTTGGAGCGCGGCGACGTCGTGAGCGCGGTGCGCGCTGCGATCGCTTCGCTGCCCGAGGCGCAGCGCATGGCGCTCGTGCTCGCGAAGTACGACGAGCTGCCCTACGCGGAGATCGCGGTCGTGCTGCGCTCGAGCGAGAAGGCGATCAAGTCGCTCGTTCACCGCGCGCGAGAGAACCTGCGCGTCCGCTTGGCGCCGTTCCTGCAGCAGGAGCTTCCGTGAACGCCTGCTTCCAGTTCCGCACACGCCTCGCGAACCTGCTCGCCGGCCGCGCTTCGAGCGCTTCGTTCGGCGAGCTTGCGTGGCACGAGCACTTGAGCGCGTGCACCGAGTGCCGCGCGTTGATCGAGGCCGAGGAAGCGCTGGAGCACTTGCTCGCGTCGTTGCCCGAGCCGCAGCTGCCGCCGGAGCTCGCGGGACGGCTGCTCGCGCGACTCGAGCCCGTGCGCGGCGAGTCGATGCTCGACTCGACGCTCGATTCGGTGCTGGAACGCGGCGACGAGGTCGCGGTGCCGAAGGCGCTCGCGGCGCGGATGCTCTCGCGCCTCGACGGTGCGCGCACGGCGCAGCGTGGCGAGGCCGAGCTCGACCGCGTGCTTGCGCGCCTGCCCGCACCCGAAGTGCCCGAGGAACTCGCACGCCGCACGCTTGCACGGCTGGCGCTTGCGCGTCGTCCGCGTCGTGCGTCGCAGCCGCGCCTCGCGTTGGCGGCGGCCGCGCTGCTCGCCCTCGGGATCGGCGCGTGGCTGCTGACGCGCGGAGTCGCCGTCGATGAAAACACCGCGCCCGAAATGGCCTCCGGTCCGACGCCGCGCGCGCCCGCCGTGGCGCCGCGCGAGCGCGTCGTCGACGAGCCGCCGGCGGACCTGCTGGCGTCGCTCGATCTGCTCGAGTCGTGGGACCTCGTCGTCGAGGACTCGGTCGAGGCGGACGTGCTCGCGCTCGACGCCTTCGACGCACTGCTCCTCGATGTCGTGGACGAACTTGGAGACGAGCCGCGCACGGACGCGGCCCCTGAGCGGAGGAACGGCTAGCCATGCGCGCCCGCTCTCGCCTCATGCTCGTGCTCGCCTGCTTCTTGCTGGGCGCGTTCGGCTTCGTCGCGGCGCAGGGTGACTCGCAGCGCGAGCTCGAGCGCGCGCGTGCGCGCTGGAACGAGCTCACGCCGCAACGGCGCGCCGAGCTCACCGAGCGCTTCGAGCGCTGGCAGTCTCTGTCGGAGGAGGAGCGTACGCGGCTGCGCGAGCGTTTCGACAAGTTCGAGCCGATGCGTCGTTCCGCGCACGAACGCTTGAGCGACAAGGCGCGCAGCGACTTCGCGCGCCTGCGGCCCGAGCAGCAGGCGGAGGTGCGCGCAGGCGTCACTTCGCAGCAGATTCAGGAGCGCGGACGCGAGCTGTTGGAGCGCCTGCCGTCGCACTGGCGTGATCGCCTCGAGAGCGCTGAGCCGGCCGAACGCGCGCGACTCGTCGAGGAGTTCCGCGCGCGCGTGCACGCGAAGGCTCTGGAGCGCGTGTCGCGGCTGGAAGCCGAGGGTGCGCTCACGGCGGAGGCGGCGGCGAACCTGCGCAAGGTTACGCCGGAGGAGCTCGCACGCGCGCTGGTGGACTTCGAGGTCCGTCGTTTCCGCGAGCATGTCGAGCGCGAAGGCTTGCCCGCGTTCATGAACGCGAACGAGTGGGAACAATGGAAGAGTCTGCCGCAGTCCGAGCTGTGGGAGCGGTTCCATCGCGCGCGTCATCAGCACGAGCACCATGGTCGCGACAAGAAGGACGAGGGCGCTCGCGATGGTCGTGAGCCGAGTCGGCGCGAAGGCGAGCGCAAGGGTCTCGACGATGCGGAGCGCCGCGTGCTCAGCGCGCTGCGGCCGGAGCCGGAGTGGTTCGTCGAGCTCGTCAACGCCGAGACGGAAACTCGCACGGAGATCATCGGCTCGCGACTGCGCGCGCGGGTGCTCGGCGTCTTGGAGGCGGAGCCCTCCCTCGTGGCGCGGGAGCGGGTCGCAGAGCTGCGAGCGCTCGATGGACGTGAGTTCTTCGAGGCACTGAGCGCCGCCCTGCCCCAGCTCGAGCTGCCCAAGCTCCGACGCGCGCCGGGCGGCAGGCTCCCGTTCGAGCGCGACGGCGGACGGCCGCGCTCGCCAGGCTTCCGCTAGATCCCGCGAGAACTTCTTTCCCAGCGCGCGCGTCGAGATCTGCGGATGGCGCGGCGCGCTGGCGCAGCGTGCTAGGCTTCGGCGCGTCGTGAGCACTCCCCAAGCCATCCACCGCGCCCAAGGCAGCCTCAACGTCGCGTTCTGCAAGCAGGACGCGCGCGAGACGTTCCGTGCGTTGCTGCACTATCTGCCCGTGTCGCTCGCGGTGCGCGAGATCCTGCGCATGCGCGTCCTGGCCGAACGAGGCACGCTGCGCACGCCGCTGCTCGACGTCGGCTGCGGGGACGGACTGTTCTGGGAAGTGCTGACGCGCGACCTCGCCTCGGGCCGCTCGAGCGGCGTGCAGGGCCTCGTCGGTGTCGACATCAGCGACTCGGAGCTGCGGCTTGCGTCGCTGCGGCTCTCGTCGCTCGGCGGCGAGGTGCTCAACTTCGACATTTCCGGCAGCGGCCGCGCGCGTGCGCTCGACGAGCGCATCGGCGCCTTCCGCACGGTGATCGCGAACTGCTCGCTCGAGCACGTGCCGCGCCTCGAGGACGCGCTCTCCAACATTCGCCGCTACATGGCGCCGGACGGAGAGCTGTGGCTCTTCGTTCCCGCGCCGCGCTGGAGCGACACCTTCGTGGTGAAGCGCTTGCTCGGCAAGCTCGGCCATCGCGTGTCCGGCAC
>JBIKYW010000435.1:0-3522 GCA_044355055.1 Planctomycetota bacterium
ATCGTCGCGGCGTACAAGGCGGAGACCGGCCGTGATGCGCCGAACGACACGAAGGAGCCGCACTGGCTCGCGTGGCGCGCCGAGCGACTCACGAAGTACTTGCAGGAGTTGCGTGCCGAGGTGAAGGCGGTGCGCGCGGACCTCGTGTTCTCGATGGCGCCGGGCGCACCGAGCTGGGCGTACACGGAGTATCTGCAGCAACAAGAGCGCTGGATGGAGCTCGGGTTGCTCGACGCGTTGCATCCGCAGGTGTACGCGCGCTCGTTCGACGAATACGAGAAGATGCTCGACACGGTGTTCGCGCTCGACTGGGTCGCGAAGCGCAAGGACAAGCTCTTTCCCGGCGTGCTGTCGCGCATCGGTGATTGGCGCGCGAGCGGCGAGCTCCTGTGCGAATCGGTGCAGCTCAACCGCAAGCGCAAGCTCGACGGCGAGGTCTACTTTTTCCATCAGGGCTTGCTCGACGACAAAGGCGAGCGACTGACGGCCCTCGCGAAAGGACCGTACAAGCGCGCGGCGGGCGCGCCGTGGCGCACGCAAGACGATTGGCGCGCGCCGTCGAAGCCGAGCCTGCCGAAGTCGGGAGGCGCGAAGTCTCTGGAAGACGGCCGTGCCTTGGAACTTCCGGCTGGGGCGGCCGCGACGGTGACCTGGATGGTCGATGCGGCGTGCGAGGGTGCGCAGCGGCTCGCGCTGCGGTTGCCGCAGGGGCACGGGCTCGCGGGTCCGCTCGTACTCACGGTGCATCAAGGTCCCGACGCGCGTGTGCTCATGAGGTCGAGCGATGTTGCGCCGTTGCGCGAAGGTTGGGTCGAGTTCGCGGGCGTGGGATGGAAGCGCGGCGAGACGTGTTCGGTCACGCTCACGCTCACTCCCGGCGACGCCGTGCGGCGCGTGGGGGAGCTCGTCGCACTCGCCGATCGTCGTCCGTCGCAGGGGCGGACTCCCAAGTCGGAGTCCTTGAGCGAGCGCGGACTCCTCTGGAAGCCGATCGACGATCTCAACACGGGTCTGCCGCCGTCGCTGCGCGTGTACGCGGCGGAAAGCGAGCGACCGCGTCTCCAAGCGTGGCTGGTCGAGGCGCGCTCCGCTCCGAAAGAATGGCGTGCGCGCGCCGCGCTCTCCGACGAAGGCGACGGCGTTGAGACCGTCGAGTCCTTCGCGCGCGACGGCGACGCGCTGGTCGCGATCAACACGGGCTACTTCGGCGGCAGCAAGTCGTTCAGCCTCGTCGTCGACGAAGGCAAGCAGCTCTCGCCAAACGTGCCGTCGCTTGCGCGCGATGGGGCTAACCTCTACCCGACGCGCGCGGCCTTCGGCATCGACGCCGAGGGCGCGTGCGACATCGCGTGGGTGTACGACGTCGACGGCAAGCTGCTGCGCTACTCCGCGCCGAGTCCGATCCGTCAGGGCGCGCCGCAGCCGCGTCCGTCCGAGAGCTTTCCCACCGCAGGCCAACGCTGGAAGCCGCGTCTCGCACTCGGCGGAGGACCGGTCCTGATCGAGAGCGGCGCCACGCGCATCACCTTCGATGAGGAGGTGTTCTGGGGCTCTGGCATGGGCTCGCTCGACGCACGCCACCCGCGCACCGCGCTCGGTTACACCGACGACGGCCGGCTCCTGCTCCTCGTTGTCGATGGACGCAGCGACGACAGCGTGGGTGCCACGCTGGGCGAGCTGGCCCGTGAGCTCGCGGCGCTCGGCGCGCACGAAGCGCTCAACCTCGACGGCGGCGGCTCCACGACCCTCGTCGTGAATGGCAAGGTCATCAACCGCCCCTCCGACAAGTCCGGTCCCCGCGAAGTCGCGTCGGCGCTCTTGCTCGTCCCCGCGCGCTGAAGCGTGTGCGGCGTGCCCAGCTCTCGTCTCTCTCTTGACTCGAACCACCTTCCACTCCGACGGACCCAAGATGAAGCAGCCCCTGATTCAAAGCGCGCAGCAAGCGCCCGAACCGCTCGAGGTCGGCGGATTTCGCATCACGGTGCTCGCTTCGACGGAGCAGACCGGTGGCTACGAGCTCTTTCGCATCATCGGCCCCGAGGGTACGGGGCCCGGTCCGCACTACCATCCGTGGGATGAGTCGTTCTTCGTCCTCAGCGGTCAGGTGCACTGCGGCGTGAACCATGAAGAGACGTTGGCCCTGCCGGGCGCGCTCATTCATGTGCCGGGCGGCTCGACGCACTGGTTTCGTTTTGGAAAAGGCGGCGGCGAGTTCTTTTCCATCACCTCGCAGGGCAATGCCTCCAAGATGTTCCGCGCCTTCAGCGCCGGCGTGAACTGGTCGGACCCCGACCGCGAGGCCCTGATGGCTCTCGCTGCTAGCTATGGACAGATCGTCGCGCGGAAGAGCTCTTGAGCCCGGAGGACGCGCGGCGCGGGGTGCGGCTCACCTCGCCGCTAGGGCCGCGGTGAGCTCGCGCTCGCAGAGCCAGAGTGCGCGGGGCACGTGGAAGCAGCCCTTGTAGGGGCCGCCCTTGAAGCGCTGGGAGACGGCCCCGCGGCGGTCGAGGTAGCCGTACCACTCGCCGTGTTCGGTGTCGGGGAAGTGGGCGAAGGTCCACTGGGTGACCTCCTCGAAGCGTGCGAACCACACGGCGTCACCGGAGTCGCGCCACGCCATGAGGAGCGCGACGATGGCCTCGCAGTGGGGCCACCAGAGCTTCATGGGCCACTCCAGTTGCTGCGGGCTGAAGCCTTCGCTGTCGAGGAAGTAGAGGATGCCGCCGAACTCGCGGTCCCAGCCGAAGTCGAGCGCGCCGCGGATCATCGCGAGCGCCTCTTCGCGCAGCTTCGCATCTTGCGTGCGACGCGCGAAGTCGAGCATGAACCAGCCGCACTCGATGACGTGACCGGGGTTGATGAGGCGACCTTCGGGTGAGTCGAGGAGCGCGCCGTCCGCGCCGATCGTCTCGAACACGAGGCCACGCTCGGGGCGGTGGTGGCGACGGATCGCGGCGACGCAGCGACGCTCGATGGCGTCGTAGTCCGCGCGGTCGTGGAACGTCGCGGATCCCGGTGCGCCGCGCAGCTCGGCCACCAAGTTGAGCAGGATCATTGGCACCGCGAGCTCGCTCGTGGCGACGTTGCCCGCGAGCTTGGGTTTGCCGAGCGGCGTCGGATCCTCGACCCAGCGCAGGATGGCATCGAACTCCGAGAGCGCGAGGGCGCGATAGCTCGTGTCGCCGCTCGCGCGTGCGTACTCGGCGAACGCCATCACGTAGAAGCAAGCCGCGAACATCTTGCGTTGCAGCGTGAGCGGCTTGCCGTCGCGCGCGAGGCAGAAATAGACCTGATCGTCGGGGCGCCGCGCGTGCTCCCGCAGGAACTTGGCGCCGAGCGTCGCGGCGTCGAGGAGCTCTGCGCGCGAGCGGTCTTCGTTGAAGAGCTTCGACAGCATCCACACCTGCCGTCCCTGCAGCCAGACATGCTTCTTCGTGTCGAAGCGTCGTCCGTCGCGGTCGAGGCAGTTGAAGTAGCCGCCGTGCTCGCGATCGAGCGAGTGCCGCATCCAGAACGGGATCA
>JBIKYW010000051.1:0-11457 GCA_044355055.1 Planctomycetota bacterium
TCGCCGACGCGATTTTGGCGCAGGTACTCCTTCAAGTTCGGCGCCTGACCGCTGCGCACGATCTCGCGCTCGAGCTCGTCCCACTTCTTCTGCACCGCCGCGGGGCTGACCGAGAGCTTCGACTCCGCCGCGAGGCGGTCGAGCAGCTTGGCGCGCAGGAGGTGGTTCAGGGCCTGACGCCCGACGTCGGTCTGGCCGTGGCGGTCGAGCACCAGCGCGTCGAACTCGCGCCAAGAGAGCTCGACCCCTTGCCCGCTCGCCGCGACCTCGGGCGCGAGCACCGGCCGCGCATCCTGGGCCGCCACCGGCGGCACAGACGCGAGCGCGAGCACGGCGGCGAGGACGAGCGGACCCATGGGCCGCGGAGTCTAGCAGCCCCGCCCGCAAGTCATGCGGCGAGCGACTCGCCGCCTCCAAAGCGAGCGGCGCGGCTCGGGGGAGACCCGGGCCGCGCCGCTGGGATGGTGCGTCGAGTCGGGGAGGCGCTAGTTGCGCACGCCCGTGATCACGACGTCGTCGAGGTCGGCCCACTCTCCCGTGGCGTGGGCGTTGGTGCGGAAGCGGACGCGCAGGCTTGCGAGACCGTTGGCACCGACGGGCAGCGTGAAGGTCGGGATCGACCACGCGGTGGCCTTGGTCGTCTCGATCGCCGTCCACGTCGTGCCGTTGGCGGACCACTCGACGTAGAGGTTCTCAGCGGCATCGAGGCCCGCCGTACGACGCGCGTACTTCACTCGGATGGTGTTGTAGCCGACCGTCGAGAGTGTCTTTTGGATCCACGAGGAGCGCGCGATACGCGCACCGTAGTTCGGCGTGTAGTCGGCCGCCGTCGAGAGCGTCGAGTTCGTGTTCTGGCGCGTCCAGCCGCCCGTGGTGAACGAGTTCGACTCGAAGCCGTCGCTGAAGAGCGTGACCGTCACGCCCGAGGGCAGGGCGGTCGAGAAGCTCCACACCGGCCCCGCCGTCGTGCCGCCGGCGCCGACCGAGTCGATGCGCCAGTAGTACGTCGTGCCTCCGGTGAGCGCGCCGGGGTTGAACGTCGTCGCCACTTGGTTGCCGAGGAACTCGGTCGAGTCGGGCGTCGAGTCGACGCCGAAGTAGACGTTGTAGCTCGTCGAGTTGGCGGCCGCGGCCCACGCGAGGGTGGCGGTCGTCGCGACGTTCGTCGCAGCGTTGGCCGGGGTCGGGCTCGAGACCGGGCTCGGCGGGAGGACGCCGCCCGCGGGCTCGGCGAGCTGCACGCGCCACGACTCGAGCGTGCAGCGCATGCGGCGCGCCTGCTCGGGCGTGAAGTTCGTCATGCACAGGTCCTCGGAGTAGTCCATGTAGTTGGTGACCGGGTCCGGGTCGCCGCAGGTCACCTGCGCGCAGGCGTAGTTCGGCACGCTCTCGGGCAGCGTGTCGCAGATCAGGTCGCCGTTGGCGTTGCAGCCCGTGAGCGCGGAGCAGCCACCCTGGAACGTGTGGTACAGGCCGAGGTAGTGGCCGACTTCGTGGGTCGCGGTGCGGCCTTGGTTGTAGGGCGCTCCGATCGGCGCGTTGCGGCCGAAGGCATTCCACAGGATCACGACGCGGTCGAAGGTGTTGCCGACCACGCCGCCGCCGTTGGGGACGTAGGCGTAGCCGAGGTTGCCGCCGGCGGTGTTGGTGTAGATGTTGAGATAGTTGTTCGTGTCCCAGGCGAGCGTCGAGTAGTACGTGCCCGTGTCGTTGAACCAGTTGTTGTTCGTCGTGCGCGTCACGCCGGCGAGGTAGAACTCGATCGCGGTGTTCGTGCCCGGAGCGCCCGGAGTGCCGGTGAGCGCCTTGAAGTCCTCGTTCAGGATGTCGATCTGGCTCTGGATCAGCGGGTCGCTGATCGCGCCCTGACCGCTCGTGTTCATCAGCACGTGCACGACCACCGGGATGCGGTAGGCGGCGACGCTCGGGGCGTAGGCCGCCGAAGGGTTGGTGAACGTGCTCGTGCAGTCGGCTTGCAGCGCCACGGGAGCGGTGCCGGTCGAGTAGACCTGCGGCATCACGCGGTCCGTGCCGCAGCGCTTCCCCTTGGAGAGGAAGTAGCTCGACTGCGCGTACTCGGTCCAAGAACTGAACTGCAGCACGTTCTGGCCGTCGCGCGCATAGATCACGCCGGACGCGCTCTCGAACACCTCCGGACGGGCGTCCGGATTCGGGAAGACGTCGAAATCTTGGGCCGAGGCCGGGACGACGAGCGCGGCGGCGAGGCACGCGCGCTGGAGCAAGTTGGTCTTCATCGCGAGGAGGTCTCCGAGGACGGAACGCAGAGGACGGAGCGACCTCCAGCGAGGAGGCCGCCGCACCCCCATGAGGCTAGCCGAAGGAGGAGGCTTTGGGGGAGAGATCTCGCGCAGCAAGGGCGTTCCCCTGCCTGTCTCACCGGCGCAGCCCAGACGCGCTAGGCTCTCGATCATGGCGGCGGGAGTCCGAATCGTCGGGATCGGCGCGACGGCGGTCGGCCGCTTGGGCCGCAGCTCGGACCAGCTCGCCGAGGAGGCCCTCGACTTGGCGCTCGCGGACGCCGGCCTAGGACGCGGGGACCTGCAGGGCCTGATCGCGGTGCCGTCGCTCGCGAACCCGACCTTCATGCAGGCGCACCAGCTCGCGACCCGCATGGGCCTTCTTCCGCGGCGCAAGATGATCGTGCGGACGATCGACACGGGCGGCGCGGGGCCGGTGACAAGCCTCGGCACGGCCCGCAACATGATCCTCTCGGGCTGGACCGACACAGTGGCGGTCGTGGCGTCGGACGCGGTGCTGTCGATGGACCGCGAAGCCTTCCGCGCGCGGGCCGACGACTCGGTGCGGGGCAGCGGCCTCCCGAGTCCGGCGATTCCGCACGGCTACGACCGCGTAGCCCAGTGGCACATGGCGCGCCACGGCGTGACGCGCGAGCAGCTGGCGATGGTGCCGGTGCTCTTTTCGCACTTCGCTGCCCGCCATCCGGGAGCGATGTGCCGCCAGCCGCTCACGCTCGAAGAGGTGCTCGCCTCGCCGCGCGTGGCGCCTTTCACGAACGTGCTCGAGTGTGCGCGCCGCGCGGATGGAGCGGCGGCGGTCGTGCTCGCGTCGACCACGTACTTGCGGCGTTCCTTGGCGAAGCCGTCCGAGCTGTGTCCGGCCGTGATCTCGACGGGCGAGGCCTCGGGCCCGCTCTATCCGCCGGTGGAGATCGGCGACGAGATGTTCTCGTGCGAGCGCGCTGCGCGCATCGCCTTCGAGTCGGCGCAGCTCAGCGTGCGAGACATCGACTTCTTCGCGCTCTACGACTGCTTCCCGATCTGCTTCCTGCGCGCGCTCGAGGCGGTCGGCTGCTGTCCCGTGGGGGAGGCCGGCCGCTTCGTCGAGAGCGCGCACCGACGGCTCGTCGCGACGGGGCGGCTCGCGCCCGAGGAGTTCCCCTTCAACACCCACGGCGGACTCGCCTGCTTCGGCGCCCCGTGGGAAGTGCCCGCGATGTACGGCGTGCTCGAGGCCGTGGCCCAGCTCACCGGCCGCGCGGGCGCAGAGCGCCAGCTCACGCCCAAGCCGCGCCGCGCGCTGGTCTACGGCAACGGCGGCATCTTCTCGGCCTCCGCCGTCGCGATCTTGGGCGACGGCGTCTACTGAGGGGGCGGCTGCTAGGCTCTCGCGACCCATGGTCTCCCGCGAAGACACCGAGTTTCTCGCTCTCCTCGTCCACCGCGGCCTCATCCTGCGCGAGGTCGCCGAGCAAGTTTTCCCCGCGCTGCAGAAGGGCGGCGCGCTCGATGCGCTGCTCGCGCACCACACGGGGCTCGCCCCGGAGACGATCGCGAAGTGGCGCCGCACGCGCGGCGGCGAGATCCCCGAGATCCCGGGCTACGAGATCCTCGGACACGCCGGGCGCGGGGGCACCGCGGACGTGTTTCGTGCGCGCGAGCAAAAGACGCAGCGCGTGATCGCGCTCAAGGTGCTCAACGTCGATTCCACGCGCAACGCGAAGGTGCGCGATGCGTTCGCGCGCGAAGCGAAGCTGCTCGAAAAGCTGCGCCACAAGGGGCTCGTCGAGGGCTACGGCGTCTTCAAGAGCGGCTCGACGATCTACTCGAAGATGGAGTTCGTCGAGGGCCACACGTTGCTCGAGCTGCTCGATCGCGGGCAGCCCTTCGACGAGACGGCGGCGCTGCGCGTCGTCCTCGGAGTGGCCGAAGTGCTCGAGCACCTCGCGAGCGCGGGCATCGTGCACCGCGACATCAAGCCGGGGAACATCATGCTCACCACCTCGGGCGCGCTGAAGCTGATCGACCTCGGCTTCGCTGGGAGCACGAGCGATGCCGCCGGAGAGAGCGAGACGACCGTCGGCACCAAGGAGTATCTGTCGCCGGAGCAGGCCCGAGGCGCGTCGGGCGCCGACGCGCGCAGCGACATCTACAGCCTCGGCGTCACGCTCTTCCACCTCGTCGTCGGGCGCCTGCCGTTCCAATCGACCGACGACCGCGAGCTCTTGCGCATGCAGGTCATGGCGAGCCTGAAGAGCCCCGAGCTGAAGTCGCGCGGGCTCTCGCACCACCTGCACTACTTCATCGAGAAGATGATGGCCAAGGACATCGAGGCCCGCTACCAGAGCTGGGGCGAGCTGATCGGCGATTTCCGCGAGCAGATCGCCGGGCGCGAGGCGCTCGACTTCGAGAAGCAGGTGCGCGATCGCGCCTCAAAGCGGCGCTGAGCGCGGCGGCGCGGGAAGATTTCGCGCTTCGGGGTAGTCTGTCCGGTCATGAAGTCCCCGCAGTGGCTCGCGCTCCTCGGCACCGTCGCGATCGGCGCGGCTGTGGCGGGGGCGTGGATGGCGCGCCGCGCGGACGTCGTGCCGCCGCCGCAGCCGGTGCGCGAGGAGGCGCCGCTCGTCTCGGTGCGGCGCGAGGTCCCGCTGAGCGAGCCGATGGCCGCGCCTGTGCCCGAGGCGCCGCGCGCGGCGAGCCCCGGCTCGCGGCTCGCCGCACTCAATGACGAGGCGATCGCGGCGCTCGAGCGGCGCGAGTACGAACGCGCCATCGAGCTCTTCACGCAGTGCACGGAAGGCGCGCCCGCGGAGCCGGTCTTCCGCGGCAATCTGGCCGAGGCGTGGGTGCGTCGCGCGGTCGAGGAGCACGAGCGCATCCGGCCTTGCGAGGTGTGCGTCGAGTGGCTGGCGCGCGCGGTCGAGCTCGCTCCGGCTCGCAAAGGGCTCGCCAAGCTCTTGGAGCGCTGGCGTGCGGAGCTGGAGACCGAGCAGGAGTTCCTGCGCGACCGCTCGGTGCACTTCGAGCTTTCCTACGACGGCTGGCGGCAGAGCCTGCTCGACGCCGCGCCGGACGTGCTCGCGGAATTGGAGCTCGCGTGCGCGGACCTCGCGCTCGTGTTCGGGCTGTGGCCCGGTGAGAACGGCGCGCGGCGCATTCCGGTCGTGCTCTACCGCCGCGAAGAGTTCGCGCGCATCACGGGGCTCTCCGAGTGGGCCGGCGGCGCGTTCGACGGCACGATTCGCGTGCCGATCGCCGAAGGGCGGGGCCTCGACGCGTCGCTCTCGGCGCTCCTGCGCCACGAGCTGGTCCATGCCTTCGTGCGTGAAGCCTCGGGGGGAGACAAGGTGCCCGCGTGGCTGAACGAAGGGTTGGCGCAGTTTCTCGCGAAGGATCCCTCGCGCGACCTCGCCGCAGCCCGCAAGCGTGCGGCGGGACGCGAGGGGGTGCCCCTCGCGCGGCTCGAGCGCGCCTTCGCCACCCTGCCCGAGGCGGAGATCCCCTTCGCCTACGCCCAGTCCCTCTTGTTCGTCGCGTACCTCGATCGCGCGCACGGCCGTGACTCGCTGCTCGCGATGGTCCGCGGGGTGCGCGAGGGGAAGAGTGTCGAGGCGAGCTTCGAGGCTTGGACGCGGACTCCGCTCTCGCTCGCGGTCGAGGACTTCGCCGCCGAGTTCGCCCGCTAGGGCTCTGGGGACGGAGCTGCGAAACGACGCACGGCGCTGGACCGAGCCCAGCGCCGTGCGCGGATCGCCTCGGGGCTCAGGATCCCCGTCGATCGCGAGCTCCTAGCGGACCCCTCCGCTGGAGATCGTGCGCTCTTCCTCGGCCAGCGGGAGACCCGTGCGAACCAAGGAGCGGTACGAGAGGAGCATCACCACCCCTTCGACCAACCACAGGGTTCCCAGAGCACCCAGTCCGACCGCGAGCCACGTGAGCATGTCTCTATCCCCTTCCAAAATCGGGAGGATGGAAAATGTCCTCCCTTGGAGGGAAAGATCGGTGGGACTTCCGGAGACCTTGTTCGGATTCCCATGGAGACTTTTCCAATCTTGGAAAGCCGCTCCGGGTGGGCCGAGGTCTCAGTTGAGCCACCAGAAGCCGGCGTTGAGAACCGTGGCGAAGCTTACCCACGCGAGGTAGGGCGCGAGCAGCCATGCGGCGAGCGGGTCGTGACGGCCGAAATGCCGCGTGAGGGCCGCGATCACGACGACGAGCAGGGCGATCTCCGCCAGCGCCCAGCCCGGCCGGTGCAGGCCAAAGAAAAGGTAGCTCCAAAGGAAGTTGAGAATCCAATGGGATGCAAAAAGAGGGACGGTGCGCGGGTCGCGACGCAGTCCTTCCGAGCGCAGGGCGCGCCACAGGCTGACCCCGATCAGGACGTAGAGCAGGGTCCAGACCGGTCCGAAGAGCCAATTCGGAGGAGCGAAGGAGGGCCTATTGAGTTCGAAATACCATTCATCGACCCTCCAAAAGATGCCCGCGGTCGCTCCAGCCATGGAGAGCAGGATGCAACCGGCCAGCGCCAGGAGCCCCGCCGGCTTCCGGGCGGGCAGCTCGGTCGGGCTGGGGGGCGACGCGGGAACGGCGGCGGTGTCGGTGGAGGCACTCATGCCCGATCCATACGAGGGCGTGCGCCCCTCGGATGAAGCGCGGCCGCGAGGGATCGCGCGCAGCCCCGATTTCTTGGAGGAATTCGCGCGACCATCGCACCCGCCGAGCGACGGGGGGGCATGTCGAGCGAGCTCGCGATTCGGTCCGACGACTCCGGAGCGCGGGGCCATTCTCCGCGGGTCGTGCGCGCGAGGGCCGCGCGGCGCAAGGCGCGGATCCTCGGCGCGGAGTCGCTCGAGCTCGGGGAACTCATGGGCCTGCTCGGCGTCGAGCCTGCGTCGGCGATCGAAGGCGACCTTCGACTTCTGAGCCTCGTGCGCGCTTCCGCGGCGGAGGTCGCCGAGCAGCTCGAGCTGCGGACATCCCACGCCTGGCGACTCGCCGCCGCCATGGAGCTCGGGCGCCGCGCGGCGCGGGCGCGCGCGCTGGAGCGGCCGTCGGTCCGCGGGCCCGCCGATGTGCTCGCGCTCCTCGGCGACGAGCTGCGAGGCGAAGAACGCGAGCAGTTCGTCGTGTTGTTGCTCGATGGCAAGCACCGTCTCAAGGGGCGCTCGGTCGTGTCGGTGGGAAGTCTCTCGACCTCGATCGTGCACCCGCGCGAGGTGTTTCGGCCGGCGATCCGCGCCGCCGCCGCCGCGGTCCTGTGCGTCCACAACCACCCCAGCGGCGACCCCGAGCCGAGCCAAGAGGACCTCGCGGTCACCCAGCGCCTCGATCAGGCCGGAAAACTGCTCGGGATCCCTCTCCTCGACCACGTGGTGCTCGGGGACGGTCGTTGGGTGTCCCTGCGCCAGAGGCTCGCGCTGTGAGGAGCCCGGCCGGGGCTCGCGGGCTCTGGTGCGCTAGCCGCGCGTCCACAGGGCGTGGAGCGCGATCGCCGCCGCCGCCTCGGCCGCGGTCTCGACCCGCAGGATGTGGGGGACGAGCGCCGCGCCGCGCACGCCGGACGCGAGGAAGAGCTGCTCCTCCTCGGGGCTCCAGCCACCCTCGGGGCCGATCCACAGGCGCAGGGGGCGCTCAGGTGTGCCGCGGGGCGCGGCGGCGACGAGCGCGGCCAGCGGCTCGCGTGCACGCGGGTCGAGCCAGAACTCTGCCGCGGCCGGGCGCTCGCGCAGGTGCGTCGCGAGGTCGATCGGACCGGCGAGCTCGGGCAGCCAGAGGCGTCGGCACTGCTTGCACTGCTCGCGCGCGAGTCGGCGCCAGCGCTCGAGACGCTCCGACACGCTGTCGCGGGCGTAGCCTTGCGTGCGCTCGGCCCCGATCAGGACGACCGAGGCAACGCCGAGCTGGACGAGGCCCTCGACCAGCTCGTCGGCGCGCGCTCCCTTGGGCGGCGCGACGGCGACCTCGAGCCACGGCAGCGACGCGCCCTCCGAGCCGGGCGCGGGCTCGCTCCGGTACTCGCCGACGAGCCGCCACAGCGCCTCCCCGCGGCGCACGTCGACCAAGGCGAGCACGCTGGCCGAGCCTTCGCCGTCGAGCCCGATCACCTCGTCGCCCGGCGCGAGTCGCAGCGCCTTGAGCGCGTGCCGCTCTTCGTCGGGGTGCAGCCTCGGTGCTCCGAGAGGCGCCGCAGAGTCGAGGAAGAACCAGCGCTCGCCGCTGCCGTCCCGATCGCGTGCCATCGCGGCGCGATTGTCGGCTCCGCAACCGCGGCGGGCAAGTCGGGCGCCTTCACTGGATCGCTTTCGCCCGCTATCCTCCGCGATGCGCAGAGCGAAGTCGCACGCAGGGCGAGTTACCCCCCCGGCCGGAGACGGTAGGCAGGGCGTCGCTGGCCCGCGGGAGGCCGTCCGCGCGACCGCTCTCTCCGGGGATCGACCGAGACCGCAGGCCCCTCTGCGGGTTCCTCGACGACCTCGCGGGGGGTGACGCATCACCCCGCCTCGCGTCCGGCCCCGCGGCCGCCGCGCGGACCTTCAACCCCAGCCCCGCCCCTTCCGTCAGGACTCGCGCCCCATGCAAGCTCGCTACTCCCTGCGCTTCGAGAACGGTGAGCGGCGGGGCGAGACGATCCCGATCAGCGGCAGCGTCTTCACCGTCGGCCGCCGCCCGGGCAACAGCGCCCAGCTCTCGGACGCCTCGGTCTCCGGCCGACACGCGGAGTTCGTCGTCGAGTCGGACGGGGTCTTGGTGCGCGACCTCGGCTCGACGAACGGCACGAAGGTCGACGGCGAGCGCATCGAGTCGCGCAAGCTCGTCCATGGCGATGAGGTGCTTCTCGGCAGCGTCAAGGTGACCTTGCTCGAGGTCGACCGCGCGGCGCCGGGCGCTCCGGCGGGCGAGCTCGGCGGCGGCGATGAGCTCGAACTCGAGTACGACGAGCCGACGAAGCCGTCGGCGGCCGCCGTGCCCGCGGCGCGCACCAGCTCGGCCCCCGCGCGCGAGGTCCCGCGTTCGGAGCCGATCGAGCCGCCCGTCGCGGCGCCCATTCCGGCCCAGCCCGCTCCGACGGCCGACGCGGTGCGCACGATCAGCGCCGACAAGGTCGCGCGCTCGGGCAAGCGCTCGATGCTCGGGGTCGCGCTGCTCGCGGTCGCGGCGCTCGGCGGCGGCGCGGCATGGTTCTTCCTCCAGCCCAAGGGCGGCGAGGAGGTGCGCTCGGCGCGTGCCGTCGAGCCCGTCTCGGGCAACCTGCTCGAGCAGGGCTACTCCTTCGAGGGCGACGGCGCGGCGTGGGAGGCGGACGTCGCCGGTCCCGAGGCCTTCGATGTCGAGCGCGGCGCACGCTACAGCGGCGAGAGCGGGCTCTCGGCGTTCGTCGACGGCGACAAATGGGCCCTCGCGCGCTCCGCGGCCGTGAAGGGCAGCGGAACGCGCGTGCTCACGCTGCGCGGCATGGCGCGGGTGCGCGACGCGGCTCGCGCGCGCGTGGGCTTGGAACTCCTGTGCTCGTCGGGTGCGTCGGCGACCACGCTCGCGCTCGGCCCCGCGCTCGCCGCCGGCGGTGAGTTCGAGTCGTTCGAGTTCGTCGCGACCGTGCCGCCTTCCTTCGACTCGGTTCGGGCGGTGCTCTTCGCGGAGTCGAGTGCGGCGAGCGGCGGCTCGATCGCGTTCGACGACGTCGCCCTCGTGCCCGGCGGCGAGGCGCAGGCGAGCTCGGTCGACGAGTTCCAGCTCGTGCAGCACGGGCCGGGCGCGGCGACGCTCTTCAAGATCGACCGCTCGCTGTTCAGCGACTTCCACGTGCGCTCGGACTCGGGCGGCATCGGCGTGCGCGGCGCGATTTCGGTCGCGAAGGATGACGCTGGCTTCACGCTCGCGCTCGCGGGCGAGGGCCGACGCACGCTCTCGCTGCGCATCGACGAGCCGCTCTACAAGGGCGGACTCGCGACGACGGGCAGCGGTGGCTACCGCACGCACGCCACGGAGTTCACGCGCGAAGGCGTGTCGAGCGTCATCGCGGGCAGTGATCGCAACCAGATTCGGCTCGCGTTCGAGACGCCGCTCACACTGCGCGGTCGCACGGACTCCGGTGGCATGCGCCTCGAGCTCGACCTCGGCGCAGCGACGAAGCTGCGCTTGCAGACTTCGTTCCTCGCGGAGCGCGATGAAGCTCAGAAGCTCCTGCGCGCCGCGCGCGAGGCGGAGAAGGCGGGAGAGCTCGGTCTCGCGGCGGCCACGTGGCTCCGGCTGCGCGACGAGGTTCCGTTCGACGCCAAGGCGCTCGAAGAGGCCGACGCTGCGCGCACGCGCATCGCCGAGGCGGGACTCGCCGAGCTGCGCAGGCTGCGCGGCGAGGTCGAGCGCGCGCGCTTCTTCCGTCTGCCGGAACTGTACCGCCAGTGCCGCCGCGACGCGCTCGCCACGGCGACGCGCTACAAGGGCAGCGAGATCGAGAACTACGCGCGCCTTGTGTCGGTGGAGATCGACCGTGACTTCGCGGCGCTCGAGGCGGACCTCGCGCGCGCGGAGCGCCGACGGCTCGAAGGAATCGCAGGCGCGCTCGATGCCAGCGCGAGCCCCAAGCTCGCTGCTCGCGTGCGCGACTATTTGCAAGGCATGGCCGGTGCGACGGCGCCGCGCGAGGAGAAGAAGTAGATGGCTCGCACCATCACCGGCGTCGACATCGGCTCGCGCACGAA
This sequence comes from Planctomycetota bacterium, assembly GCA_044355055.1. Lineage (GTDB taxonomy): Bacteria > Planctomycetota > UBA1135 > UBA1135 > F1-120-MAGs118. The sequence goes on from JBIKYW010000051.1 coordinate 10,958, forward strand.
CAAGTTCGTTCGCGGCCAGTACAAGGGCAACACGTTCGCTCTCTCCCGCTTCGGCGTCGTCTCGCACAGCGAGGCCGCGGTCGAGGACGCTTGGGGCGCGGGCGACGCGCCCTTCAAGCTCGGCGAGTGCCGCGTCGGCCTGACGGGCCGCGACGTCAACATCCGCTACACGCGCGTGCCGCGCGTTCCGGACTGGCAGCTGCGCAAGCTGATGCGCTTCGAGGTCGAAGAGGTCGGCGACACGTCGGGCGCGACCGTCGCGAGCGACTTCAACTTGTTGCCGTCGCTGCCGGAGATCGAGGACGAGGACGTCGTGCTGCTCGCGCTCGCGCGCGAGAGCTTGCTCGCGGAGCACGCTGCGGGTCTCGCGGCCGCTGGCGGTTCGCTCGACGCGTTCAGCCCGTGCGCGCTCGCGCTCTACAACGCGTGGACGCACTTCGGAGTCATCGAAGACGAGACCGTGTTGCTCGCCAACATCGGTCACGACAACCTCGACGTGA
>JBIKYW010000436.1:0-3517 GCA_044355055.1 Planctomycetota bacterium
ACGATCACGTCGCCGACCTTGCGGCTCTCACCCTCGACCACCATCAGGCCCGCTGGAAAGCCGCGCGCAACGCGCTGGGCAATCCGATTCTCGAACTGCTTCTGCGATGCCGGCTGGAGACCCGCGCTACCGAGCAACGAGCTGCGGTGCCCCGCTTCGAGCTCCAAGTCCAAGGTCCAAGCAGGTCGAAGTCGCTCCAGCGCACGAACGACGAGTGTCTTGCCGACGCCCGTGAGCCCGTGGAGCACGTAGGTCCGCGGTGGCGCGAAGCTCGACAGTCGAGCGAGGAGTTCGGTGCGGCAGCGCTTGTATCCCCCTTCCACCGCTACGGCACGCTCGAGACCGAGCGCGCGCACCAAGGCCGTCACGCTGCGAGAGCGCAGCCCGCCGCGCCAACAACACAGCACCACGGGGCGCTCCGGCGACTGAACACAAGGCAGCCCAGCTACGCGGCGGTCCATGGCCGCAATCCCGTCGCGACTGAGCTCTTCTACGATCGCCGCGACATCGACGCGCGGAGCGGCCCACTGCGCGAGCGAGGCAATCGAATCGACGATACGACTCGCAGAAGCGGCAACACGGCCTCGCGCCTCCGCGAAAGCCGCTTCCGGAGACTCGCGTCGATACAAGAGTCCGACGAGCGCGCGCTCTTCGTCGTCGAGGAGCGGGACGTTGTGAGCTCCGGGAACGTGATCCGCCGCGAACTCGCCCGGTGAACGCAGGTCGATCATCAGCGGGTCGCGAAGCGCGAGCACCGCCGCCGCGGTCAGCGTGGGAACTCCGTCGACGGAGCTCACTTCGCCGCCGGCGGGCGCACCGCCCCCACCTTGGCATCGAGCAGGCACTTCTCGACGCGCGGCCGCAGCCACTCGACGTTGTCCTTGGCGATCGACATGGTCACGAGCACGGGCCGTCCATCGAGGATGTAAGCGAGCATCGTGCAGTCGAGCTCGTTCGCCTCGATCTTCCCGTGGTAGCGCACGTAGGCGAAGTCGCGCGTGCCGAGCGTGCGGCGCTCCGCCACGTCGAGCGTGAGACCGGGCGAGTTCGCGAGGATGTTCTTCTGCTTCTCGATCCATTGGTCGAGCGACAGCCCGCGCTCGACTTCGAGGTCGACCACGCTGAGGTTGTCCTTGAAGCGCCCGATCTGCGGCCCCACGAGAAACGGCTGTCCGCCGAACGTGTCGGTGATCCAACCCTCGGGCACGGGAATCGACAACTGGAAGCGCGGCAACACCCAGCGGCCGGCCTCGATGCGCGGGCGCATGTCGACGGAAGATTCCAAGGCCTTTTCGATCAGGATCGTGGAGTCTTGATCCTCGCGGTTGGCCTTGAGGCCGGGCTTCTGTGCGTTCAAGGTCGCGATCAGGCTGTCGACCGTCGCGACGTTTTCCGAACGAATCCAGTCGAGCACGAACCCGCGCGGAATCACGGTGCCGAGCGCACGCTCGCGCAGTTCGAGTGTGAACTGCGCGGTGTCGTCGATGCGGTCGAAGGCGATGCGTGCAACGATCGCGAGGCGCCCCGAAGAGTCGCGCAGGAACTGAGCGCGATCGCCATCCCAACCCACCGTCGCCACGCGCGCGACCGCAGGCGCGACGCCGCTCTCGACGAGCAGGGCATAGAGCCCGAGTTCACCGAAGGACTCCTCGCGCACGAGCGTAAGCCCAAGCTCTGCGGGCCACTGCGGTAGATCGAGAACACGCGGGCGATCCTTGTAGAGCTTCGAGGGATGCAGAAGTTGCTCCGTGGACGCGGGCGCTTCGGTGAGCAAGCCCGTGATCCCTGCGGAGCCGAAGTCGCGCAAGCGTCGCAGCACATGATCGCGCCCTGCGCGCACGAGCTCGCGGCAGAGCGTGTCGCCGATGCCCGGGGCGAGCGGCTCGTCGAGGTTCTCCCACTTGAGCTGCACCGGATCGCGCCCTGCGCGCATCTCCGCGAGTGCAAGGGCCGCCCACTCGCCTTGCCCGGCGACGAGCGCTCGAACGAGCTGCACCTTCTCGCTGGTACGGGGCTCGGCGAGAAGCTCGGCGAACGCGGGTTCCTGCGACCTCGAAGCGAATGCGAGCGCCCGCGCGAGCTCTGCGTCGCGCAGCTCGCCGCGGCGAGATTCGTCGATCACGAGCGACCGCGTATCGGTGCGGTAGAAGGCTGCGAAACAGCCGAGCTGCGAGCGCCCGAGCGCGGCACGCACCGCTGCGCGGTTCGAGCTGCGGTCGATGCCGAGCGCTTCGCGGACGAACGCGTGCGTCTCGAACCAGCTTGCACCGTACAGTCGGTCCAGTTCCGCCTGCGCCTGCTCTTGATATTCGCCGGCGCCAACCTGCTGCACCGCGGTCGGCGGCTCGAAGCGCATGCCGCCGCGAGCGAGCTCGGCCTCCAAAGCTCGGACGCGAGACGTCGGGTCTTCGCTCTGCGCGAGTGCCGTGCCGAGGACGAAGGAGAGCGTGAGGAGGAACGCGAGCGGCTTCATGGCGGTGCAGAATCTAACCCAGCACGAGCCACGGAGAGCGACCCTGTCCCGCGCCTCACCCAAACCCCGCGGAGTCGCCTCGGCGACCGCAGGAAGTTCCTTCCGTCACTCGGACTTGCGAGCGCCGCGCCCCAGCATCAAGTTGCGGATCTGGACCAGGGGACCTGGAACGTAGCCCCAAGCGAGCACCGCATCGCCGAGATGGACGGTGTAGGCGAGCAGGAGCAGGTTGCCGAGCAAAGAGAGCCACCAGAAGAGGCGTGGGAAGTGGCTCTCGGAGGCGCGCTCACTCGCCCACCATTGAACGACGAAGCGCGAGGACCAGAGGCTCTGACCGAGAAGTGCGACCGCGACCCATGCTGGCTCGGCCTCGGCTCGCCGTTGGACCTCGTAGATGGCAGCTCCGACGAGCAGACCGAAGGCGACCAGCGCGAAGAGCGCGAGAAGCGCCGCGCGAGGGGCCGCGGAGCCGGGTCGGTGCAGCTTGAGGTTGCGCGTGTAGATCAGGCCATTGATCACGTAGCCCAACACGAGCACATAGCTCTCGCGCGAGTACGAGTAGGCGCCGAGCAGCACGGTGCCGACCAGCGAGAGCCACCAGAAAATAGGCGGCGCGACGCTCTTGCCCGCGCGCTCGCTCTTGTACCACTGCACGAAGAAGCGCGAAAAAAAGCAGGCGTTGCCAACCCAGCCGGCGACCTGCAGCGGCAGCGCGGGCGCGGACATCAGCCGCGGCTCACGTCGGATTCCTCGACCACGATCGGGAGTCGACGGATGCGCGTCCGCATCCAGCGAACGGCGAAGAGGTCGCGCAGCGCCCGCAACGCGCGGTTCGCCACGCCGTACTTGCTCACGCCCGCGCGGCGCGGGTGATGGGAAACGGGGTGCTCGAGCACCTTGAAGCCGAGGTAGCGCATCAAGGTCGGCATGAAGCGGTGCATGCCCTCGAAGTGCAGCGGCACCTGACGGATCGCGGCGGTGCGGAACAGCTTGAGCGAGCAGCCGGTGTCGCGGATCTGGTCGTGCGAGAGCTTGTTGCCGATC
>JBIKYW010000437.1:0-3515 GCA_044355055.1 Planctomycetota bacterium
TGAACGATGACTCCCTGATCGAGGTCGAGCAGTTCATCGGAGAGCCGCAAGGACAGCGTCTTCATGTTCGGCGATTCCACTCGGACGACGTTGCCTTCGATGCGAGCATCGACGCGCTGCCCCGCCGCAGCGCTGTCCGACGGCAGCGCGAGCCAGTAGAAGCGTTCGTGCGTGACGTCGTCCTGCAGCCAGATCACGCGCTCGGGCCACGCACGCCGCGTGAAGCCGGCCATCCAAGGCACGCCTTCAGCGTCCTTGCGCTGCATCCAGTGCCCGAGTCCGTCGTAGATGCGGGCGAAGTGCTCGTAGCCCTTCGGGTCGGCCGCGCGCAGCTCGCCGAGCTTCGCCGCGCGATCGCGCGCGATCTGGTTGCGGCCATACGCCGCGTCGTCGCCGCCCATGAAGAGCGCGAAGGGTAGGTTGCGCAGACCGTCGAGCTGAGCCTCGTTCGGGTGGCCCGCCATCATCGCAGCCGCGGCGTAGCGATCCGCCATGCGCGGAGCGAGCTGCCACACACCGTCGCCGCCCGCGGAGTAGCCCATCAAGTAGACGCGGTCGGGGCTCACGCCGCGCAGCGCGACGTAGTCCTCGATCAACCGATCGAAGCCTGCATCGATGTGCCCCTGATGCCAGAGGTTCCACGTGTCCGTCGGTGCGCGCGGCGCAACGTAGAAGCCCTCCGCAGGCTCGTAGAGGCGAATCTGGTTCTGCCACTGCTGGTCATTCACCTCCTTGGGAGCACCACCGCCGCCGTGCATCGAGATCCACAGGCTGCGCGCACCCTCGGGCGCGTCGCCAAAGCGCTTCTCGAGCCAGCGCAGCGTCACGCCCGCCGCGGCGAGCTCTTTCTCTTCGAGCTCGTCGGCGCGCTCGGCGCGCAATTGGTCGAGACGATGCTGCACGAGCCGCGCGCGAGCTTGCAGGGCTTCTGCGCGCGTCAGCGGAGTCGCGGGCGCGTCGCCACGCTGCTGCGCAGGCTTCGCGATCCATGCATCGACTTCGGCCAGGGCGGCACTCGGCGTCTCGAGCCGATTCCAGTCGAGGTCGAGCGTCGCCACGCCGCTCGCAGCAGCGGAGAACGCATGCATGCGAGTCTCCCCGTCGACGCTCACTTGCAGCACGTAGCGGGTCGACGGGACGAGGGCAAAGCTCGGCATGTCGTTCAGGTCCGCGGTGCCAGCCTTCGTCTCTCCGCTGGCGACTTCGACTCCCGTAGCGTCGAGGAGCCGCAGCTTCGCGACGATGCGCGCGCTATTCGCGGTGACACGCACGCCGAGCGTCGGCTGCGCGGGGGCCGCGAGCGGCTTCGCATAGCGCACCGTGACATCGACGGCAGCAACGGTGTCGACTCCCGCGCCCCACACCATCGGGAACGACATCCCCGCGCGCTTCCAGCTCGTCGCGTAGATGCGGTGCTCCGGAACGTCGTGCCGCGCCTGCGACGCATCGCCGACGAACCAGCCCCGATCGAGCCCCGCTGCGTCGTATTCATCTGCGCCGGTGAAGTGCCAGTCGCCGTCCCAGACTTCGATCCACGTGTGATTGCCGCGCCCGTTCGACCACAGCGGCGTACCGACCGCACGCGCCGGAATGCCGACCGCGCGGCACGCCTCGACGAGCACGATCGAGAGCCCCGTGCAGGTCGCCTTGCCCTGCTCGCGCGACTCGCGAAACGACTGGTTGGGACGCTTGCGGCCGGTGTCGTAGTGAAGGCCGATGCTGTTGAAGAGCTTCGCGTTCAGCGCCTGCGCGGCCTCGCTCGCGGACTTCGCTTCGGCCACGATGGGGCGGGCGAGCGCAAGCAGCTCCGCACGCCACGGATCGCGCGGCTCATCGAACACTGCATAGGGCAGCACATCGTTGAAGAAGAGCTCGTCGGGCACGGACTTCGCCCATGGGAACTCCGCTCGCGCCGCGAGCGCGAGGTCCAGATTCTCCCCGAGGAACTCGGCCGAGAGTGTCTCGCGGTCGCGCTGCGGCATGTTTTCGACCAAGAACGCTGCTGCGCGCTGGCCGAAGGCCCCGTGGCGAGCCTCGGCGGACTTCAGGAACTTCGTCGCGGCGTCCTGGGACGGAGCAACGACGACGAACACCAACGGGCACAGCGCAAGCAACATGGACATGGGACGGTGAGCTCCTAGAAGGCCGCATCATCCCCGACAAGGCGAGCGAGAGCGAGTAGGATCGGGAGGTCCCTTTCTTGCCCCAGCCTCGAGTCCGGCCGATGAACCTCTCGCTCTCGACCCTCTCCGTCGTCGCATGGATCCTGCCCGCTGCCGCCCAGTCCACCCTCGCGTGGAGCACGCAGTACGACGCGGCGGCGAACCAAGCGGACTACGGCCGCACCTGCGCCGCCGACGCCGCGGGCAACCTCGTCGTCGTCGCCAAGTCCTACAACCCGACGTTTGGCTCGCCCCCCTTGCCGCCGACCGCCGACCTCGAGTTCTTGAAGTGGTCTCCGACGGGTCAGCTCCTCTGGTCGGCGCGGCGCGATCTCTTCGGCGGCGACGACACGCCGCTCGATGTCTTGTGCGACGCGAGCGGCAACGTCTACGCGAGTGGCTACGGGTGGAATGGAAACAACGTTCAGCTCGTGCTGGTGAAGTACGACGCCAACGGCGTGTTCCAGTGGCAGCGCAATCACCAAGGCCCCGGAACGTTGTCGGCGTTTGCGCGCGCCATCGCACTCGATGCGAGCGGCAACGTGGCACTCTGCGGACACGAGTCGAGCCTGTCGAGTGGCTTCAACGCCCTGCTGCAGTGCTACTCACCCGCTGGCGCGCTGCTGTGGAGCACGAGCTTCGACGGTGGCGCGAATCTCGACGACACGCTGTACGCAGTCGTTCCGATGCCCAATGGCGACCTCGTCGCCTGCGGTCAGTTCAATGCAGCCTCCGGGGGCACCAATGTCGGCGTCGCGCGATTTTCGTCGAGCGGCCAGCTGCTCTCGCGGCGCAACGACGACGGCGGTGGCGGGCTCGCGGACGGTGGCGCGACCTTGTGCGTCGTCGATGCGCAGCGGGTCGCCGTCGCGGGCTGGCGCACGGCTTCGACGAGCGGTGAGGACTGGTTCGTCGGCCTCTACGACGTCCCCACGATGACGCTGCAGTGGAGTCGCACGTTCGGTGGCACTTCGAACGCTGGCGAGCGCGCACGCGGCGTGGCCTTCGACGCGCGCAATGTGCTGTGGGTCCTCGGCCCTGCGACAAACGTCGGTGCCGGGATCGACGCTGTGGTGCGACGCTACGACCTCTTGGGAAACCTGCTGACCTCGAGCGCTTGGAACGGCTCCAACCTCGATGACCCGCCGTGGAAGCTCATGCCCGGCAGCGCGGGCCAAATGTACGCCGCGGGCTACACGACGATGACGTCGGGCTCGCCGTCGACGTACGCGATGTACGTGCTGCAGTTCGACGAGAACGGCACGCGCAACTGGGCGGGTACGTATGCGACGTCCGGTGTCAGCGACGGGCGGATCTTCGATGCCGCGCTCGCCCCGCAGAACGCGGTGGTCG
>JBIKYW010000052.1:0-11437 GCA_044355055.1 Planctomycetota bacterium
ACGGTCACACGCGGTGCGACGTTGCGCCCGAGCATCGCGCTGAAATGCTCGCCTTCCTTCAGACGCACAGCGGCTTCTACCTGCGCCAGCGCGACATACCTAGCGCGGGAGAGACACGGGACCGTCGCTCGTGGTGCGTGGTTCATGCAGGCCTACCTCCCGACTGCCGTCCCGAGGAGGCGACGATCCGCGAGCTCACGTCGCTGCGCCGTCTGAACGCGCGCGGCAATCCGTGGTGGTATGAGGAGTACGAGGGCGAGGAGCTGGTTCTCTTCGGACACACGCCGAGCGCCGTGCCGCGCGTTCACTCGGTGCGTGGGCGCGTCGTTGCCATCGGTCTCGACACCGGCTGCGTCTACGGCGGCAAGTTGACCGCTTACAGCCCGGAGCTGGACGAATTCCGCGCGGTGAGCGCCCGGCGCGCCTACGCGCGGGCCTGATTCCGCCCCACGAGCTGCGGGCTTTGCGGCAAGATAGAAGGGTCATGTCCTTCTGCGTGCCCCAGTTCCCAGCGGCCCTCCTAGCCCTCGCCCTCGCCGTCTCCGCGAGTGCCCAACAGACGACGAAGCTGAGTCGCAACGCGATCGGCGAGAGCGCGGACCTTCCTTCCGAGCTCGGCGACGCACCGGACTCACTCACGCCCGATGGTCGCTTCGCGGTGTTCACGAGTGCGGCGTACAACCTTGTCTCCACGGACGCCAACGGTTTCCGAGACATCTACCTGCGCGACCTCGTCTCCGGCTCGATCGAGCGCGTGAGCCTCACCTCGGCAGGAGCGGAGCCCGACGGCGATTCGAAGCATCCGGCGATTTCGAACGACGGCCGCTTCGTGGCATTCCAGAGCTTCGCGACGAACCTCGCCGCGGGCGATGCGAATGGAACGTGGGACGTTTTCATCACCGACCGCGTCACACGCCTCACCACCATCGTGAGCGCCGCAGGGAGCGGAGCCATCGGCAACGGCGAGAGTACGCAGCCTTCGATTTCCGCAGACGGCAGTCGCATCGCGTTTGCGAGCACCTCGAGCAATCTCGTCACTGGGGACACGAATGGCGTGCAAGATGTCTTCGTCCGCAATCTCGTGAACGGGAGCGTGCGCCTCGTCAGCCGACTGCCTGCGGGCGCGCTCGGAAACGCCGCGTCGCGACGTCCCGCGATCTCGGGTGACGGCCAGTGGATCGCGTATGAGAGCCTTGCGACCAACCTCGTCTCTGGGGCGGGAGCGAACGGCGCCAGCATCTTGGCGTGGAGCTTCGCGAGCGGGGTGCAGGAGCTCGTCAGCCTCAACAACAGCGGAGTTCCTGCGAACAACTCGTGCAGCATGCCGAGCATCTCCGCCGACGGCTCGCGCATCGCATTCCTCTCGCGCGCGAACAACCTCGCGCTCGTGGCGCAGTTCTCCAACAACGCCTACCTCCGCGATCGCACCAGCGGCAGCGTCATGCTCGTTTCCGCCACCGCGGACGGCCTTCCGGCGACGGCAGCGTCCACGTCGGTTTCTCTTTCGAGCAACGGGAACTTCGCGGCGCATGCCTCGGCCGCAGCACTTACTCCCGGCCACTCCGGCAACGGCTTCGACGCATTTCTCTTCGAAGTCTCGAGTCGCCGCAGCGTTCGCGTCAGCGTGCCCGTGGTCACCCCGGGCGAGCCCAACAACACCGGCGTTCAGGAAGTCGGCGGGATCTCCGACTCGGGCCTCGCTTGCCTTTTTGGCAGCAACGCCTCGAATCTGATCAACGGCGACACCTTGGACGTGACTCCCGACGTCTACGTGCGCGACACTCGCACGCCTTGGTTCCGCGACCGCGACGGAGACCGCTTCGGCAAGAGCGATGAGAGCCTGTCGATCCCGTTTCCGTCGACGCTCGACTACTCCCTCGTCTCGGGCGACTGCGACGACACGCGTCCGTCGGTCAATCCAGCGGCGATCGAGACGTGCAACGGCCTCGATGACGACTGCGATGGCTTCGTCGACGAAGTCGCTTGGTTCAGCTACTGCACTGCGAGTACCAGTCAGCAAGGCTGCTCGCCGACGCTGCGCGTCGACGGCTATCCGAGCGCGAGCCAAAACGCGGGCTTCTTCGTGCGCGTCAGCGGTTTGCCCGCGCAGCGGCCCGCGGTCGCCATGTTCGGCACGGCACTCACGAACTACGCGTGGAGCTTCGGCAGCACGAGCACGGTGTGCGTGGCAGCGCCGCGCGTGCGAATGGCGAGCCTCGGCAGCGGCGGGAACTCGGGCTCGTGCAACGGGAGCTACTCGGTCGACTGGCTCGCCTTCATGACCGCCCATCCCACGGTGCCGGGTCACCCCGTTTTGCCAGGCCGCGCCTATTACGTGCAGGTCTGGTACCGCGACCCGGGCGCGCCGCTGAATTCGAATCTGACCGACGCGATCGCGTTTACGCTCTGTCCGTAGCCAGCGCTCACTCGAGCACTTGCTGCGCCGCGAGGAGACGCGCGCGTAGCTCGCGATATTCGACGTCGTGGACTCCGACGCCGCGCTCGAGCGCGAGATCGGCTGCGACGGCGCAGCTCTCGCCGAGCACCATGAACACTGGCTCCATGCGGATCGATCCGTAGGCGATGTGCGACGCGGAGAGGCAGACGGGCACGAGCAGGTTGGTGCACTCTGCTCGCTGCGGGAGCACCGCACCGTAGTCGATGCCGTAGGGCGGAAAGCCCCCGACCTGCACGTCGCCTTCGTTGCGAACGGCGCCGCTCGCATCGACGTAGCGCTGTACGTTGTGCGAGTCCATCGTGTACGCGGCGAGACCGATCGGCCGCAGCGCCTTGCGCGTTCCGCGGCACTCGTGCTCCGTCATGACGTATTCGCCGATCATGCGGCGCGCCTCGCGGATATAGAGCATGTGCGGCCAGCCACCGGTCTCGATGAACTCGTCCTTGGGCAGGCCGTAGCTCGCGAAGTGCTCGCGCACGTCCACGGGAACACGCGGCGAGTTCGCGAGCGTCCACATCAAGCCCTTCTGATAGCGCTCGTGCTCCGCGACGATCGCGTCGCGCACGCTCCAGCTCGCGGTCGCGTAGTCCCAGTTCGCGCCGATGTGATCCGTCGAGAACGCACCGTTGTTGTTCGAGTCCGTCTTGCGGTTGGGCATGCCGAGCGGGTGCCACGGAGCAAGCGAGTCCCCCGCCTCGAAGTTGCGCAGCAAGAGCTCGTAGTCGCGCTCGGCGTAGCCCTCGGGCTTCGGCCACGGGATCCGATTGCGCGGATCGTCCGTCGCGCACAAGCGGAAGCAGTAGGCTTGAACGCGGCGATCTTCGCTTCCGTCGGAGCCGGGCGACTGCACGCCCACGCCGAAGAGGAGGCCGCTCGAAGGATCGCCGGGAAGGACGTAGGGATCGACCCGAACCTTGAATTGGTGCTTCGACGCGTTCGCGACCTGAACACCGTTGAGCGATTCGCCGTAGCGCGAGTTCGCCTCGCGCCCCACATGCGAGCTCACTCCTGCGAGCGCGAGCAGGTCCCCTTCATAGCTCGCGTCGATGAACACACGCCCTTCGAATCGGCGGCCGTCTTCGGTGGCGAGCGAGACGATGCGAGCGCGGTCTTTGCGCACGCCGCCATCGAGTTCGATCCGAGCGCCGCGCTCGACGTGTACCCCGGCCTCCGCCACGAGCTGCTCGAAAAGCTGCTCCGCCACGTGGGGCTCGAAGGCCCACATCGCGTCTTCCCCATCTTTCAGGCCGATTCCTTGATACTCAGGGCGCGCTTCGAGCGTCCACGACGTCGGCGCGTCGTAGTGGCGACGCACGGCACGGTAGAACTCGCGCGCCATGCCGCCGATCGCGCGCTTGTTGCCGATGTCGGTGGCGCCGAGGCCCGCGCTCGTCATGCCCCCGAGGTGGGCGCTCGGCTCGACGAGCACGACGCTGCGCCCCGCGCGCGCCGCAGCGACAGCGGCGACGACTCCGCCCGACGTTCCGCCGTAGACGACGAGGTCGTAGGTCGGGAGTTGGACGCAGGAGGAGGTGGCGAGGGTCATGGCGAGCACCGCGGCGAGCTTCATGGGTGGCGCGAAAAGCTAGCGCGATTTCACCGTGCTTTCGCTACGTTTCCGCCATGGCCGCGGAGCTCGGCACCGACCTCGGACGCGCAGCGCAGCACCTGCGCGCCGGCGCGCTCGTCGCGATTCCGACCGAGACCGTGTACGGCCTCGCAGCCAATGCGCTCGACAGCGCGGCCTGCCTGCGCATCTTCGAGGCCAAGGAACGGCCGGCCTTCGATCCGTTGATCGTTCACGTGCGCTCACGCACTCAGGCGCTCGAGCTCTGCGAGGCTCCTCCCGCCGAAGCGCTGGCACTGATGGACGCATTTTGGCCTGGTCCGCTGACGCTGGTCCTGCGCAAGCGCGAAGCCGTGCCCGACGTCGTCACGAGTGGGCTCGACACCGTAGCGTTGCGCCAGCCGGCCCATTCATTGACGGCGCGACTGCTCGACTCGCTGGAGTTTCCGCTCGCGGCTCCGAGTGCCAATCTCTTCGGTCGCACGAGCCCCACGACCGCGGCACATGTCGCCGAGCAGCTCGGCGAGCGCATCCCCTACATCTTGGACGGCGGCCCCTGCACGGTCGGCGTCGAGAGCACGATCCTCGGTTGGGAGGCGGGCCGCGTCGTGCTGTATAGGCCGGGCGGCACGCCCGTCGAGGCGATCGAGGCCGTGGTAGGCCGCGTCGATCCCGCGCAGCGCCACGTCCTCCCCCTTGCGCCGGGAATGCTCGCCGCGCACTACGCGCCGCGCACACCGCTGGAACTCGGCGACATCGATGCGCGGCTGACGGAGCTCGCAAGCGAGCGCGTCGCCGTGCTCGCGTTCGAGCGCCCGAGGGCGGCCTTCGCCTGTCGCGTGCTGTCGGAGCGTGGAGACCTCGCCGAGGCGGCGCGAAAGCTCTTCGCGGAGCTGCGCGAACTCGACGCGAGCGGCGCGGACCGGATCCTTGCCGAGCGAGTCCCCGATCGCGGACTCGGGCGCGCGATCAACGACCGCCTGCGCCGCGCAGCGGCTGCGCGTGGCGAACACTCCTAGCCGAGTCCGACTCGCTCGTTGCCACGCCGCGCCCGGCGAACTACTCTCCGGCGGTCGGAACGCGCCTTCCCGGACCGACGGCGCCGCGAGCCGAGCTCGCCGGCGTCTCCCCCCAACGACCGCGAGCGAGACGCACTCAGCGATGTCTGAAAACAAGCAGCAATGGGGCAGCCGCCTCGGCGTGATCCTCGCCGTCGCCGGCTCCGCCGTAGGCCTCGGAAACTTCTTGCGCTTCCCGGGCCAAGCCGCCGCCAACGGAGGCGGCGCCTTCATGATCCCGTACTTCACCGCGCTGCTTCTGCTGGGCATTCCGCTCGGCTGGGCGGAGTGGGCCATGGGGCGCTACGGCGGGCGCAAGGGCTTCCACTCGGCGCCCGCGATCCTCGGCGTGATGGGCAAGGGCAAGATCGCACGCTACCTCGGCGTGCTGGGCGTGCTGATCCCGCTCGGCGTGTACTTCTACTACGTGCTGATCGAGAGCTGGTGCCTCGGCTATGCCATGAAGTACCTCACGGGCGGCATCGGCATCGCTGCGGACCAAACCATCGCTGCGCAAGTGGAGAGCTCCTCGGCTCACTTTGCGACCTACACCGGGTCCAAGGCCGACGGCTCCGTGTTCGACCTGTCGGGCGGCCTGATGAGCACGCTGCTCGTCGCGTTCGTCATCACGGTCATCGCCAACGTCTACCTGCTGTTCCGCGGCCTCTCGGGCGGCATCGAGACCTTTTGCAAGTGGGCCATGCCGGCGATGGCGGTGTTCGCGCTGATCGTGCTCGTGCGCGTGCTGACGCTGCCCGCTGACGCCACGAATCCCGACCAGAACGTGGTCAACGGCCTCGCCTACATGTGGAACCCGCAGTGGGACAAGCTCGGCGACACCGGCGCTTGGATGGCAGCCGCCGGACAGATCTTCTTCAGCCTCTCGGTCGGCTTCGGAGTGATCATCAACTACGCGTCGTACATGCGAAAAAAGGACGACGTGGTGCTCTCGGGTCTCACGGCTTCCGCGACGAACGAGTACTTCGAGGTCGCGATGGGCGGCCTGATCACGCTGACCGCCGCATTCGTGTTCCTCGGCCTGAGCCTGACGACGCTGCCCGGTGGAACCTTCGGCCTCGGCTTCCAGACGCTGCCAGTGGTCTTCGCGCACATGCCGCTCGGCAACGCGATCGGCGCGATCTGGTTCTTCATGCTGTTCCTCGCCGCCATCACGAGCTCCCTCTCGATGCTCCAGCCGACGCTGGCATTCATCGAGGAGGCCACGGGAATGAAGCGCAAGGCTGCGGTGGCACTCGTGGTCGCCATCAGCCTCATCGGCAACGCCTACGTCATGTGGTTCAGCAAGGACCTCACCGTCCTCGACACGATCGACAGCTGGGTCGGCACCTTCTTCATCGTCGTGCTCGCGCTGGTGCAGTGCGTCATCTTCGGCTGGGTGTTCGGAATCGACCGCGGCATCGAAGAGGCGCACCACGGCGCGCAGATGCGCATCCCGAAGGCGTTCCAGTTCATCATCAAGTACGTCTCGCCGGTGTTCCTCGGCTGGATGCTGTTCAACTTCTGCCGCGACGTCTTGCCCAAGTGGATCGACAACCTGGGCGAGAACCCTGCCGCGCGCAATGCCGTGTTGTTCATCGGCCTCGTGATCGCGTTCCTCGTCGCGATGACCGCCATCGGCGAGAAGCGCTGGCGAGCGCAGGGACGCGACGTCGACGGCCAACTTCCCGCTCAGGACTGAGAGTTCCTAAGTCCAACACCATGAACACCCTCCTCCTCCTCGTCCAAGACGCAGCGTCCACGGCAGCCGCCGAGGCCCCCAAGATCCAGCCGATGCAGCCGCTCGGCTGGATCTTCATGCTCGTGTCCGTGAGCACCGTCGTGACCCTCACGGCTTGGTGCTTCTACAAGGTGCTCACCGCGCCGCCCGAGCAGCGCTGAACGCCAAGTTCATCGCATGAAACCGCAGGGGCCGCTCTTCGCGGCCCCTGCTTTCGTTTCCGGCGCTCGTCGAGCGCGTGCTACTCGAGCTCGCGAACGTAGATGTTCGCGAACTGGATCGGCGATCCGTGCTGCTGCAGCGCGATGGGGCCGCGGGCAGGAATGCCGGGAAGCTCGGCATTTTCGATGACCGTGACGCCGTTCAGCACGACCGTCAGGCGCGAGCCCCTCATCGTGATGTGAAAGCGGTTCCACTCGCCGAGCGGCGCATCCGCGTTCGACCTCGGCGTGACAGCCGCGCGCACTTCCGCGCTCTGGCTGCCGTCCGTGCGGTAGCCGTAGACCTCGCCAGAGCCTATCGGCCAACACCAGATGTTCACTTGGCTCTTGTCGCGTCCACGCAGGTAGATGCCGGAATCACCGCACTCCTGCACGCGCTGCTTCTTCTGCTGGCCATTCTCCATCACGTACTCGCCACTCGGCAGAATCACGGGCAAGTCTGCGTCGTGCGCAGGCCCGCTCCAGCGCCAATCGCAGAGCAGCTCGAAGTCGCCGAACTCTTCGGCGCTCCAGAGGTGTGTCCCCTGCCCGTCGAAGGAGATCGTCCAGTCGTCCGCCTTCCAGTGCCCCTCGTGCTCGGGCCCGAACTTCCAACCCGCGAAGTCGCGGCCGTTGTAAAGCGAGCGGAAGCCGTTGAACGTGTCGCAGACCATGCCGGGGGTCGACGCGATGTCGGGCTGGGCTGCGGGGAGCTCCTTGATGCGCAGGTTGCGAAACTGCGTCGGAGCGCCTTCGGACTCGAGACAGATGTAGCCGCGGCGCGGCTTGCAGTCGGTGCCCGTCGTCACGACCTTGCCGTTGACCGCGAGCTCAAGCTTTCCGTCGATGCAGGTGACGCGATAGTGGTTCCATGTGCCGCCGGGGTTCATGCGCGACTCCGTAGGAAACGCGCGCGAGCCACCGCGCCCGTTCACCGGATTCATCGTCGCACCGTGGATCGGGAACACGTCGCCTTGGCTCGTGTAGCCAGGGCCCTCCATGCCCGTCATCACCTGCACCTCGATCGAGCGCGAGAACGGCTGACCGCGCGCGGTGAGCGGATCGCTCCACATGAAGAGCCCCGCGTTACCCTGCGCCGCGAGATGGCGCCATTCCATCTCGAACACGAAGTTCTCGTACTGCTTGTCCGAACACAGGATGCCGGTCGGAAAGCCCGAGCAGTCGATCACACCATCGCGCACGTTCCAAGTCGACGGCGAGCAGTTCACGTTGCGCCAGCCCGCGAGACTCGCGCCGTCGAAGAGTGCGACGAAGCCAGCGTCCTCGGAATAGTGCGACGTGCGTCCGGAGTCGCCCACGATCATCGGACCTTCCCAGTCATCCGTACGGAAGCTCGAGGCCGGCAGTCCCGCGGCGTTGGTGAGGTTCGACACGCCGACGTTGCTCCACGCGTAGCGCACGGCGACCGGCTTGCGAACCTTGGGGTGCGAGAGAACTACGACGTTGCCTCCCTCGACCCGCGGAGTGGCCTCGAAGAACTGCTGGTCCTCGCCCGCGATGAGCCAGCCGGTCGGACTCGAAGGCTCATACAGCAACCCGCCTTCGTCAAAGTCGAACTCGAGCTTCGCATCGGAACCAACCACCTTCATCGAGCGATACAGCGGGCCGCTCGCGGATGCGAGCTTGCGTCCGTAGGCCTTCTCCATCGCGAGCCAAGCGAGCCGCCGTCCGACTTCCTGCTTGCGCGCCGGATGAATGTCACGCGCATCGCCGATGTCCATCGTGATCGCCATGCCCGTGTTGGGCGAGACTGCGAGCGTCTTGCGCTGCGCATCGCGTAGTTCCGCCGAGTCCGTCGCCGCCGCCCCGCCGTACTGGAAGGGCGCGATCTGCACGAAGAGGAATGGGAACTCGCCGTTCTGGAACTCGTTGCGCCAGTCGGCGATCATCGCTGGAAACAGCGTCTCGTACTGCTTGGCGCGCCCGACGTTGGCTTCGCCCTGATACCAGAGCACGCCCTTGAAGGTGAGCGGACGCAGCGGCGCGATCATGCCGTTGTAGAGCGCGCTCGGCGTGCCGGCCCCGAACTGCGGAGCCGCACCTTGTCCGATCGGCGGAAGCTCGCTCATGCGCGCGCCCATGTGGTAGCGCCAAGTGCCCGCGAGCGAGATCGAGCCGAGCCCCGCGTCGTCGCTGGTGAGATTGAGCTGCTCTTTCTTGCCGTTGATGCCGCCGATCCCCGCGGTGTCGAGCACGCGCACCGCGACAGCGCGCTTCCCCGCCTTCACGAGCTCCGGCGCGAGCTTGTAGCGCCGCGGCGTTCCCCAGCGGCCGTCCTCGTGCTCCATGCCGACGTGCACCCCGTCGAACCACGCGTCGTCGCGGTCGTCGATCGGTCCGAGCTCCAGCGTCGCACCCTTGCCCTCCCACGAGGCAGGAACCTCGATTTCCACACGGAAATACGCGAATCCATCGAAGGAACCCAGCTCGCCCGAGAAGGTCGCCGGAAGGTCGAAGCTCTTCCACGCCGCGTCGTCGAAGCCCGTCGCGGTCCAGCCCGCGGCCACCTTGCGCGGGCCGCGCTTGTCCGCCTCGTCCCACCACCCGCTGCCGCTCGCGCGCTGACGCTCCCAGCGCAGGTTCGGGTCGACGGACGCTGCGAGGTTGTCGAGCGCTCCCGCAAACTCCGGGAACGCCGCGAGTCCGCGCGCGCTCATCCACGACTCCACCGGAGTGCCGCCCCAGTCCGCCGTGATCACACCCACAGGGATACGCAGCGTCTGATGCAGTGTGCGCGCGAAGTAGAACGCCGTCGCGCTAAAGTCCCCCGCCGTCTTTGGAGAACTCGTCTTCCACGTGCCCTGCGCATCGCGGCGTTCGTGGTTCGAGACGCGATTGGGTACATCGAACACGCGAATCTGCGGGAGATCGGCCGCCGCAAGCTCCTCGTCGGCACCAGGGAATCCCGGCAGCGCGTTCGGGAACGCCTTGACCTGCCACTCCATGTTCGACTGGCCCGAGCACAGCCACACCTCGCCGATCCACACGTCGCGCAGCGCGCGCTCGCCATCACCGCGAATGACGAGCGTGTGCGGACCGCCCGCTTGCTCGGCGGGAAGCGCGATACGCCAGTCGCCCGCCGCATTGGCTTCGCCCATGACAGGCTCGGCGCGCCATGACGCCTCGATCGTGAGCTTCGCTCCCGGGCGCGCGCGGCCCCACACGGTCGTCGCAGCTCCGCGCTGCAGGACCATGCCATCGGAGAAGATCGCAGGCAGGCTCACCTGCGCGGACGCGGTCGAGGCGAGCGCAGCCAGCACGACGGGAACGGAGACGGCGAGTCGGGCGTTCATGGCGAAGATTCCTGTGAAGTTCGAGGTCGAGCGCGAGTCTAGCGGGCGCCCGACGCCGTGGAGGTCCGTGATTCCCGCGCGGCGTGCGCGCAACTGCAGGGCATGCGCCATACTGTTGCGCCCGTGCAACCCGCTCTCGACATGCTCCGCCGGCCGCTCGCGAACCTGCGCATCTCGGTCACCGACCGCTGCAACCTGCGCTGCGCGTACTGCATGCCGGAGGAGGAGTATCGCTGGCTTCCGAAAGAGCACCTCCTGCGCTTCGAGGAGCTTGCCCGCTTGGTGTCCGTATTCGCGACGCTCGGCGTGCGGAAGGTGCGCCTCACCGGTGGGGAGCCGCTCCTGCGGCACGAGCTTCACGAGCTGGTGCGCCGCATCGCGAGCGAGCCGAGCATCGAGGATCTCGCGCTGACAACGAACGGGCTTCTGCTCGCGGAGCAAGCGGCTGCGCTCGCAGACGCGGGCCTGCATCGCATCACCGTGAGTCTCGACACGCTCCGTGCGGATGTCTTCGAGGCCCTCACGCGTCGCACAGGGCTCGCGCGAGTGCTCGAAGGTATCGAAGCCGCGCGCTCGCGCTGGCCTGGCCGCGTGAAGCTCGACACCGTCGTCATGCGCGGCACGAACGACGGAGAGGTCTTGCCTCTGCTCGACTATGCGCGCGAGCGCGGGGTCGAGCTGCGCTTCATCGAATACATGGACGTCGGCGGCGCCACCCGCTGGACTCCGGAGGCTGTCGTTTCACGCGAGGAGATCCTCCAGCAAATCGCGCAGCGACACGGTCCGATCGAAGCGCTCGAAGAGGGGTCGAGCGCACCCGCGGAGCGCTTTCGACTGCGCGATGGCACGACCTTCGGCGTGATCGCCTCGACCACGGCGCCCTTTTGCTCGCGCTGCGATCGAGCCCGTCTCACCGCGGATGGAATGTGGTACCTCTGTCTGTACGCGCGCGTTGGTCTCGACCTGCGCGAGTTGCTTCGCAGTGGCGCACGCGACGAAGAGGTGGCACAGCGAATCCGCAGCGTTTGGGAGCGACGCACCGACCGCGGAGCCGAGGTGCGGCTCGAAGAGCTCGCACGCGGACCGCTCGTCGGCATCGAGA
>JBIKYW010000438.1:0-3513 GCA_044355055.1 Planctomycetota bacterium
CATGCTCGCGGGGTTCTTCGGCGCGAACATCTCGACGGCCAACGCGTACATCGCCGACGTCACGACGGCCGAGAATCGCACCAAGGGTCTCGGCCTCGTCGGCGCGGCCTTCGGGCTCGGCTTCACACTCGGGCCCGCGATGGGGGGCGAGCTCGCGAAGTATTCGCTCCACGCGCCCGGAGTCGCGGCCGCCGGGCTCTCGCTCGCGGCGGCGCTGTTCGGCTGGTGGAAGCTGCCCGAGCCCGCTCGGCGCAGCGGCTCGCGTGCGTACGGCGGGGATCAGCTCCGCCGCGCGATCCAAGACTCGCGGATCGGCGGCGTGCTCCTGCTCGCGTTCCTGTTCGTGACGGCGTTCGCCGGCTTCGAGGCGATGTTCATCCTGTTCGGCTTGGCGAACTTCCCGGAGAAGTTCGGAATGACCACCGCGATCGCGCAGGCGAGCTTGGAACAGAAGATGGCGGCCGCCCCCTACGCGGGTCGCTACCTGTTCGTCGTCGGCATGATCTCCGCAGCGATCCAAGGTGGTCTGATCCGGCGCATCGCGCCGCGCTTTGGCGAGACACGCTTGATCGTCGCAGGGCCGCTGCTCCTCGGATTGGGGCTTGCGATCGTCGGATTCGCGCCGAGCTTCGCCTGGGTGATCGTCGGCTGCGTCGTGATGCCGATGGGCTTTGGGCTCTCGAATCCCTCGGTGAGCTCGCTGCTCTCGCGCGCAGCGCCGGAAGAGGAACAGGGTGCGTTCCTCGGGATTCAGCAGTCGATCGCCAGTCTCGCGCGCATGGTGGGGCCCTTGCTCGCGGGCTTCGTGTTCACGTGGCAGGGCTCGCGCGCGCCGTTCTTCGTGTCGGCCGGCGTGCTGGCGCTCGCGGCGCTCATCGGGCTCTCGTACCACCGTCGCCATGGCGCCTCGTTCGACCTGAAGCGCTCGGGCGGAGCCCAGCCCGCATCGTGAGCTTCGAGGCGCGCCTCACGGTCGAAGAGCTCGGCGACGTTCCGCTCGCCGCGGCCCTCGTGCGGCTGCGCGGCCATGCGCGTCGGGTGCTCTTGGAGAGCGCGCGCGGCTTTCCGAGCCGCTGGAGCGTGCTCGCGTTCGATCCGCTTCCGCCGCAGCCCGCCGAGAGCTTGTTCGCGCCGCGCGCGCTGCTCGCGCAGCTGCGCGACGTTGGCGGAGCCGAGGTCCCCGGGCCGTTTTCGGGCGGTTTCCTCGGGGCTTTCGCCTACGACCTCGGCGCGCACGGCGAGCGTCCGGTCGTCGTCGCGCCCGAGCCGTGGGGTTGGCCGCGCGTCATCGGCGGTCTCTACGTCGACTTCCTCGTGCGGGACGAGCGCGCGCGTCGGACGTGGCTCGTGCTCGGCGAAGAACCAGGCGACGGCCGCGCTTCTCGTGCGCAGCGCGCGGAGCGAGTTCGAGCGGAGCTTGCGCGGGAGCCGTTCGACGAGCCGCTCGTGTCCGGCGAGGTACGCCGCTGCACGGACAGCACGACGCACATCGCGCGGGTGGAGCAATGTCGTCGCTTCATCGCGTCGGGCGACATTTATCAAGCGAATCTCGCGCACCGCATGACCTGCTCCGTGCGCGGCGAGCCGGATGCTTGGTTCACGCGTCTGCGAGAGCGCAATCCCGCGCCCTACATGGGTTTCGCGGAGTTCGACGGTGGCGCGCTGCTCTCCGCGTCGCCGGAGCTGCTCATGGAATTCGACGGGCGCGTCGCTCGCACGCGGCCGATCAAGGGCACGATCGCGCGCGCGAGCGATGCTGCGGCGGATGCGCTCGCTCGCGAGCGTCTCCTTGCGAGCGAGAAGGACCGGGCCGAGCTCGCGATGATCGTCGATCTCGAACGCAACGACCTCGGGCGCGTGGCGCGCGCGGGCGGCGTGTGGGTCGAGGGCTTCCCGCACCTCGAGAGCTACGCGCGCGTGCACCACCTGATGGCCGACGTGGTGGCCGAGGTGTCCTCTGGAGTGGACGCGTGTGCCGTGCTGGCGGCGCTCTTTCCGGGCGGCTCGATCACCGGCGCCCCCAAGCTGCGAGCGATGGAAGTGATCGGCGAGCTGGAAGGCGAAGGCCGCGGCTTCTACTGCGGCGCACTCGGCTTCGTGGATCTGCGCGGGCGCGCGGCCTTCAACATCTTGATTCGGACGCTCCTGTGGCGTCCTCGCGCGTCTCCGGGGGCTGAGGACGGCCGCTCCAAGCCCTGGACGGGCGAGCTCGCCTTCCGCGTGGGTGGGGGCATCACGTGGGCGTCCGATCCCGCGGCCGAGGACCGAGAGACGCTGGCCAAGGCCGCGGGCATGGTGGACGCGCTCGCTGGCACGGGAGTTGTCGCCTCCGGCCTGCAGGCCCGCTAGCCTGTTCGTACGCTCGCACTCCGAGGTGATTTCCATGCACGCGCTCCTGCTCCTCGCTCTCGCTCTCGCCCCCGACGCCCCGCTCGCGGCTGCGCCGCGAGCGCTCGTTCAGAACCCGACGCCGCCGGGGCCCGCGGACGGCCGCCCGGAAGTCAAGGCACTGCTCGAGCAGCTCAACGCCCACGCGGGCAAGCGCGGCAAAGAGGACAGCGAGGCGATCTCGGTGATCGACAAGCTCGTCACCGAGTTCGCGGCCTCGGGCCCGAAGGACAAGGCGGCGATCGTCAAGCAGCTCGACAAGTGCTTTACCGAGAAGCGCCAAGAGGACAAGGACGGCGTTCGCGAGAACAAGCTGTTCATCGCCGCGGCGACGGCTCTCGGCGAGATGAAGCCCGAGTGCGTGCCGGTCTACATGAAGTGGATCGGGGAGAAGTCGCACAAGAAGGACATCCCGCTGCAGCGCTTGCTGATCCTGAAGCTCGGCAAGACGAAGGACGAAGGCGGGCGCGCGCTGCTCGTAAACCTGCTGCAGGACGAGAACGCGAAGATCCAAGCCGCCGCGGCCGAGGCGCTCGGCGAGTACGGCGATGCGGACCAAAAGGTGCGCAAGGCGACCTTCGAGGCCCTGCTCAAGCTCCTGATGTCGACGAAGGGACAGGTCGACTCCAACGTGAACGACCTGATCGCGCGCGAGCGCTACGACACGATCGCGGCGCCGATCTCCACGGCGCTCGGGCGCCTGTCGGGCCAGAAGGACCTGAACCCTGAAGAGTTCCAGCGCTGGTGGAACAAGAACAAGAAGGAAGAGTGGCCGAAGCCGTGAGGGCGCCGCTCGCGCAGCGCGCGGTTCCGCTCGTGCTGCTCGTCGCGCTCGCGGCGCTCGTCGCCACCGCGACGCTGGAGCTGCAGGCGCGCAAGTCGCTGCCGCGCGCAGGTACGCCGCAGATCGCGGATCCCGCCGAACCCGTCGATGCGTGGGTGGCGGACGCAGCCGGAGTGCGCTTGACGCGGCTCTACCCAGAGGAAGGCCGCCAGCGCTTCGAGTCGCAGGCGCTGCGTACTCGTCTCGACCTGGAGGAAGGCGAGCTCTTCTTGCTGCGGCGCGACGGTGCAGCTGGGTTGGTCGGGCGCGCTGAAGTGCGCGATGAGCATGGACTCGCGCTC
>JBIKYW010000439.1:0-3484 GCA_044355055.1 Planctomycetota bacterium
GTCGGACTCGTGCTCTACGTCCTGCTGCAGGGGCTCGAAGCCGCTGGCGAGCTCGCTCTCGCCGCGACCTTCGTGTTCCTGTCCAAGCTCGCGATTTTCGGCGGCAACATCCCGCAGACGCGCTTCAATCCGTGGGAGCTGGCCCTCGTCGCGTGGGTGATCGACCTGTGGGTTTCCTGCGCGCTTCTGGCCGGGATCGCGGGCTTCGAGCGCCTGCCCGTGGCCGGGGCGGCGCTCACCGAGGCGCGACAGCGGGCCGATCGAACCTTGCAGCGCTACCCCGGACTGCGACGGCTCGCCTTCTGGGGCATCGCGTTGCTCGTGTTCCTGCCCATCCCAGGCTCGGGGGCCGTCACCGGCACCCTCGTCGGACGCCTCGTCGGCTTGAGCCGCCTCGCGAGCCTGCTCGCGGTGGCGGGCGGCGCGGGCGTCGCGGTGCTCGCGTACGCCGCCATCGCGGTCTTTCTGGGGAGCCAGTGGGAGGCCCTGTTGCGCAACCCTTGGGTGCTCCTCGCCAGCGTGGCTTCGCTGGCCCTCCTGCTGCGGCTGGCATGGCTGAAAGTCCGCTCGGAAGTCCTTTCCAGTTCCTGAAGTAGGGACTCCGAAGCACAAAAGTCCCCAAATCCGCAATTTTCCCCCTAGCGGGATCCGATGGGGGGGGTGCACATTTTGGAAAGCCACGGATTGTCCCAGTTCTGAGATGCCTCAGGCGGGGACGGTTCGGTGGTATCGGTCGCCCAGCGATGGCGTTCCCAAGCCCGGGGACGTCCCCTCCACGGCGCGCCCGAGCCCCCCCCACAAGCCTTGGACCGAGGCCGCGACCTCGGTCTTAGCGACTTTGTAGGAAAGCTCGTGCGCGCGGCTGTGTGACCGGGAACCCCCCACACGACAGTCGCCATGACCCAGACCCCCGCCCCGCGCAACGTCCTCTCCTCGACTACGCTCCTCGGCAGCCTCGCCCGCGCGCACCGCCCCGTCGCGCTCGGCGTCCTTGCCGCCCTCGCTTCCGCCGGCTCCGCAGCCGCGCAGAACGTGGTGATCAGTCAGGTCTACGGCGGTGGCGGCGAAACGGGAGCGACGTACAGCCGCGACTTCGTCGAGCTCCACAACCGCACGTCCGCTTCGATCAGCCTCTCGGGCTGGTCGCTGCAGTACGCGCAGCCGGCGGGCACCACGTGGTTCACGGCGAACCTGACGGGCTCGATCCCGGCCAACGGCTACTACCTCGTGCACCTCAACGCGGGCACGGTCGTCACGGGGGCCACGCTGCCCACGGCGGACGCCACCGGCTCGCTGACCCTCTCGCCGGCCTCGGGCAAGGTCGCGCTGGTCTCCTCCACCACGGCGCTCACGGGCTCGGGCTGCCCGTTCGATGCGTCGGTGGTCGACTTCGTGGGTTACGGCACGGCGAACTGCTCGGAGGGCACGGCGGTGGCCACCCTGAGCGCGACCCTCTCGGCGCAGCGCAAGGCCGGCGGCTGCACCGACACGAACTCCAACTCGGGCGACTTCGATCGCGCGACCCCGGCGGCGCGCAACTCCTCGAATACGAACGCCTCGGCCTCGGCTTGGTACCTCGACGCGGACGGGGACGGCTATGGCCTCACGAGCTCGCTGGTCTTCTCGTGCAACCAGCCCTCGGGCTACGTCTCGGTCTCGGGCG
Organism: Planctomycetota bacterium; assembly: GCA_044355055.1. Taxonomy (GTDB): domain Bacteria; phylum Planctomycetota; class UBA1135; order UBA1135; genus F1-120-MAGs118. Next base: position 1,664 of record JBIKYW010000439.1, read on the forward strand.
ACTGCAACGACGCGAACGCGCTCGTGAACCCGGGTGCGATCGAGCTCTGCCTCGACGGCATCGACAACGACTGTGACGGCACGATCGACAACCCGTCCGTCACCGGCATCTACAACTTCAGCGCCGACACCTACCACTGCAAGATCCAGGACGCGATCAACGCCGCGCTGCCGAACGACGTCATCCTCGTCGCCTCGGGCACGTACGTCGAGACGATCACGGTCAACAAGGCGCTGACGATCAGCGGCCCGAACTGGAACGTCTCGCCGAACGGCGGCACGCGCCTCGCGGAAGCCGTGATCGTTCCGGCCTCGACGAACACCTCGTCGGGTGCGGTGGTGACGATCACCTCCTCGAACGTGAGCTTCAAGGGCTTCACGATCGACGGTGACAACACCTCGCTCGCTTCGAGCGCCGTCGGTCTGGGCGGTGCGCTCGGCACGTCGATCGACGCGGCCCGCGCGATCTTCATCAACGCCAACGGTGTCAACACGATCGACGTCTCGAAGAACGTCGCCAAGAACGTCGTCAACGGCGTCCGTCTCGAGCAGACGACGAACTACTTCGCGACGACGGCGGGCGCGCTCCGCTCCTACGGCATCTTGGTCGACGACAACCTCGTCCAAGACACGACGGGCACCGGCATCTACCTCGGCAACAGCATGTACGCCAAGGTGACCAACAACACGGTCACCAACGCGAACAACGGCATCGCCTTCAGCTCGTTCCGCATCTCGGACGCCGGCAACGCCGCCGACCGCGTGATCCAAGGCAACACGATCTCGGCTCGCTACGCGGGTATCTGGGTCAACCTGTACCACGCCTCGCCGTACGCGCTGGTCAACAACACGATCACCGTCGCCCCGGCCGCCACCTCGATGACCCCGACGCCGCAGACCCGCACCGCGTGGTTCGGCATCATGTACTCGACGGTCTCGGCGCCGCAGAACTTCACCAACCAGATCAGCCTGCCGCTCGTGGCCACGCCCGAGCGCTGGACCGCGACCGGCAACGTGATTGACGGTGCCGCGCTCGAAGGCACCTCGACCGGCCACGGCTACTGGCTGTACTACGTCGACAACAACCGTGACACCACGGGCACGGACAACTTCGGCCTGATCTCGGGCGGCACGGTCTCGAACGTCGCCTACGGCATCCTGCTCAAGAACAAGGACAGCGATCCGGCCACGAACTTCGGCAACTCGGCCGTCGGCGCGCACGCCGCGGTCGCCGGCACGACGTTCAACCTGAACGCCGGCGGCACGGGCTTCGGCCTGATCGACGACGCGACCTGGGTGACGGGCAACCCGGCTCCGCTCATCAATAAGCGCAACGTCCAGCTGCTGGTCGGCTCGGGCGTGACCCTGAACGGCGGCGCGACGGGCGTCAGCATCTCGCAGCCCGCGGCGGAGACCTACGACCCGATCGTCGGCGGCAACCTCTCGAACCTCGCGTTCAGCGGCCAGACTGGCAACTACGTCGCTCTGACCACCTCGGCCCGCGGCATCAACGCCACGGCCGCGAGCTTCGGCGCCAGCGGAACGGTCGATAGCCGCTCGGAAGGTCTCGCGGTCGAAGACAAGCTCCTCCACGCCCTCGACACGGCGGGCCTCGGCCTCGTGCGCGTCAAGTCGGGCGAGGTCTTCGTCACGACGAGCTCGGGCTCGGTCCAGCGCGGCGTCGACGCCGCCACCTCGGGCGACACCGTCCAGGTCGGCGCCGGCACCTACTCGGGCAGCGTCTCGATCAACGGCAAGAGCGTCAGCCTCGTCGGCCCCAACGCCGGCTTGAACGATGCCAAGGGCACCCGCAGCGCGGAGG
>JBIKYW010000440.1:0-3482 GCA_044355055.1 Planctomycetota bacterium
CAGCTCGAATCGCTCGGCTGCACAGCGCGGACGTGCGGCCCGCGCGGTGTAGACTGCCCGCAATGGCAGCCACCAAACTCTCCATGCCGGACGGGGCCGTCGAGACGCTCGACGACAAGCTCGGCTTCGTCGCGCTCGTCGACCGCATGCAGCAGGACCCTGCGCTCAAGGTCGTCAACGCCGCGCGCATCAGCTACCAAAAGCAGAAGGCGGCCTTCGACGAGGGCGACAAGAAGCTCGCGGGCTTCCTGTGGAAGCACGGCCACACGTCGCCGTATCGCCACAGCTTCTACACCTTCCATTGGAAGGCGCCGCTGTTCGTGTTCCGCCAAGCGTTCAAGTACCAAGTCGGCAGCGGCTGGCGCGAGTACGAGGTCAACGGCGAGAGTGTCTCGCTCGAAGTGTTCGACGTCCTGTTCGACACGGACAAGGGTTGCTCGTGGAACGAGATTTCGGGCCGCTACGTGCAGTGGGCTCCTGAGTTCTACGTGCCGCAGGTGATGCGCGCGAACCCGCCGCACGGCAACAAGCAGGCCTCGTTCGACTTGCCCGCGGACTTCGACCACGCGGGTGAGCGTGCGCGCATGCTCGCGGAGTGCCAGCGCACGTTCGACCTCTACAACGAGCGCATCCAGCGCGGCGTTGCGAAGGAGATCGCGCGCATGCTCCTGCCGCAGAATCTCTACAGTCAGGCCTACTGGACGGTCTCGCTGCAGGGCGTGATTCACTTCTTGACGCAGCGCCTCGAGCCGGACGCGCAGTACGAGATCCGCCGCTACGCGGAGGCGGTGTACGAGCTCGTGAAAGACGACCTCGCGCGCGTCGGCATCACGCGCGAGACGCTGTTTTAGGAATCAGCGCTCGCGCGTGTAGACCGAGGTGAAGGGCTTCTCCTGGGTCTTCACGGGGTCGAACTCGATCGTCTGCTTCAGCGTGTCGTCGTCGACGCGCTCGTAGATCACCGCGGTCACGCCCTCGGCCGAGCCGGTGCCCGCGAACTCGACGCGCTTCTCGCCCAGCGCGCGCAGGCGGAAGAGTGAGATCTCCTTTTGGTTCTCCGGCACTTCGAGCTGTCCGTGCAGGTGGCGCAGGCGCAGCGTCAGACCTTCATCCTCGACCGCGATCTGCGAGACCTCGACGAACGCGCACTTGCCGTCGCGCCGCACCTGCCGGAACGATCCGACCATGAACTTGCCGCGCGGAGCGGTCCAATGCTCCTCGTTCACGGTCTTGTTCGGGTTGACGCAGATCCAGCGGCCCGAGAGGAATCCGAGCGGGGCGAGGGCCGGATCGGCGGCGGCGTGGGCGGGCAGTTCCAGCGGCGGCGGGGCCGGCGGCGGAGTCTGGCAGGCCGCGAAGCAAGCGAGGAACCAAGGCGCGAGCGCGAACGGTGTACTGCGGAGGTGCATGGCGCGCAGGATAGCGGGGGAGTCCCGTCGCGCGATGAACCGAGCGCCGCGCCGCGCGTTCGCGCGCGATAAGCTCCGCCTCCCATGTTCCGCAGTCTCGCCGCAGCGTTGATCCTCGCCCTCACGGCCCTGCCCCAAGACGTCGGCCCGCGCCGCCCGCTGTCCGAGGCCGAGCGCAAGCTCGTCGACACGCTCGCCCAGCAGGACGTCGTCCTAGATCCGGCGCGCGGAGTGTGTTCGATCCCCGTCGACGTGGTCGTGCGCGATGAGCTGCTCGAGTACCTGCTCGTCGGCCCCGCGGGGGCCGCGCACGAGTCCGCGTTCATGACTCCCGTGACGCCGAGCGTGCTCAACGTCGCGTTGCTCGCTCTCGGTGCGGCGCCCGGCAGCAACGCACAGTGGCGCCGCAAGGATCCGGCTCCGAGCGAGGCCGAGGTGCGCGCGGGCGCGAGCCCGTACGACGTGACGCTTCCGAGCGGCACGGGCTTCTATCTGTACGTCGGCTGGCGACAGGGCTCCGAGACGTTTTTCTATCGCATCGAGGACCTCGTGCGAAACCTCGCGAGCGGCCTCGCGATGAAGCGTCACGAGTGGGTGTACCTCGGCTCGCGCATGGTGCCCAACGGACGCAGCGGCGCGGATGCGGCCGAAGTGTTCGCCGCGGACGTGTATCAGAACCTCGTCAACATCGCGTTTTTCAGCGAGGGCTACACGCTGCTCACGGGGGCCCAGCTCGACTGCGTGGAGCAGGGCATCTGGGCGCTGAACGCCTGGCTCGTGCCCGAGCGCGGCACGCGGGTTTCGCTGCTTTTCTCGCGCAATCGAATCGACTCGCTCGACCGAGAGCTCATGGCGCTCTTGCCGCTCGTCGATGGCGGCGCGGAGCCACAGCAGGAAAAATGAGCGCGGCGGCGAGCCTCGATTCGCTGGTGCGGGCGGCTTGGCTCCGCGCGCGGGCCGCTCGTGCGCTCGAGGCCACGCTGCTCGGAGTCTCCGCCGCGCTCGCGACTGCGGGCGCGGCGCAGCTCTCCGGTGTCGAGCCGCTGCGCGGCGATGTTCTCGCCGTTTCTGGCCTTGCGGCGTGCGCGTGTGCCGCGACGTGGTGGGTCGAGCACGCGCCACAGCGGAGTGCGATCGCGCTGCGCATCGACGCGGCGCTCGGAATGCGCGGCGCCTTCACGACGGCGTGGGAGCACGAAGCGCGCGGCGGTGCTCTCGCCGCGCTGCTCGTCGAGCGAACTCAGCGTGCGTTGCCTCCTGACGTGCTCGCGCGCGCGAGCCGAGGACCCGCACTGGCGCTCGCGGCGCTGCCCCTCGCGTGCGCTGCTGTCCTGCTCGCGCTTCCAGCGGCACGTCCTGCGACCTCCGTTGCGCTGCGCGACCTGTTGCCCCGCGTCGCTGCGGCGTTGGTCCGCGCATCCCAGTCGTCGACGACCTCGCCGGACTCTGCGCGACAGCTTGCGGCCTCTGCAGAGGAACTTCTCGAGTCGTCGTCGAACGTCGCGCAGCTCGAGCGAGAGCTCGGGATGGCCCTGCGCGCGCTCGAGTCCGCCCGTGCGGGAGCGGACGCGACCTCCGAACCTGTCCAAGTCGTCGCGACCGATTTGGTTCGGGCCGCGCTGGCGGAGCTCGGCTCGGGGGATGGCGCCGGCGCCTCGGTGGCCTCGCGCGGAGGGTTCTCGCAGGCGCAGGCGGCTTCCGGAATGCAAAACGGGCCCGCAGTCCCCACAATGAGCGGCTCCCCGGAACCCGCGCGGACCTCCGGGACCCCTGCGAGCCCCGTGCCCCCCGCGGCCCCGCTCTCACCCGCCCCCGAGGCGGGAACGAGCGCCGGTCGGTGGTGGCGTCGCGAGGACGACGGCGTGGTCTCGGCGTGGCGCGCGCGGGCGGCGGACACCCAGCGATGACGAAGAACACCCAGCAAGCAGCGGAAGCGTCCGGACGCGTCGGCCTCTGGCTCATCGGCGCGCGCGGCGCGGTCGCGACGTGCGTGGTCTATGGACTCGCGGGGCTGCGACGCGGCCTGATCGCGCCGATCGGTCTCGTGACCGAGAGCGAGCACTTCGAGCGCGT
>JBIKYW010000442.1:0-3473 GCA_044355055.1 Planctomycetota bacterium
GAGCCCTTCGAGCACGACGCCGCGACCCGTGGCAAAGTCGTGGAAGTGCTCGTTCGCGCGAGTCTTGTCGGCGACGAGCTTGCCGTCCTTCGAAAACACGCGGGTGCCATCGCGCGAGCGCTCGATCCTGCCGAGCGGCGCTGCGATGTCGCGCGTGGTGCAATTTTTCTCGGTGAGCGTGACGGGCCACGCGCTCTCGTCTTCGATTCGCAGTCGATAGAGCTCGCCTCCCCCGCGCACCTCGAGCGTGGCGCCTCCGTCGGAGAACTCGAGCCCGGTGATGCCCCCGATGCGCGGCAGCTCATCACCGCTCGCGTCGCGCGCGTCTTTTTTCGGATCCGAATACACGAGCCGTGCGCTCGGCTGCATGCGTTCGTTCCAGTCGACGATGGCGATCGCGTCACTGGTTGCCACGGCGAGGCGATGCCCGGTGGGGCTCCAAGTCTGCAGGCGCAGCCGCGTCGCTTCTTTCGTTTCTCCGCCCGCGGCGGCTTCGCTGCTGCGGAAGAGGTCTTGCGCGACAACCGCGAGCGAGTTGGCTGCGCCGAGGACCGTGGGCTCGGCTCGCGTGTCAATCCAGTAGGGACTGAGGTTTCGAGCCCAGCTGCGCGCGCCTGCCGCGTCGGTCTCCGTGCTCCGCCAGTCGACTAGGGCTACGCGACCGTCGGGTGCGAGCGAGCGCAGGCGCGGCGCTTCACCTTGCAGCCCGGGCAGCAAGAAAATCTCTTCCAAGGTCGGCCGGACATCGGCGAGGTCCTCGGAGCGCTTCGGTGCACGGGCGGTGACGCACGCGCACAGCGCGAGGGCGAGCACGAAGGGCGTTCGGTGGGGGCGTCCGAGGGGGGCTGCGGGGCGCTTCATGCCGCAGAAGCTACCGCAGGCCTGCGCTCGAGAATCGATTTCCTTTCAGACCGTCTCCGGCGCGGTCCGATGGGTCAGGGCGTGACAGTGGACACCGACCTCGAAGGATCCCGAGCGCAAGCGCTGACGCGCGAGGCACAGCTCGTCGCCCGCGAGACTCTCGAACGGCCGACCGAGATTCCCTCGGGGCGCGTTCGCGGTCCGGGCTGGATGGTCTGGACGTTGCAGGCGACTCTGCTCGGGATCGTCGGCTACCTCTGCATCTTCAACCTGTCGGTCGTGCGCGGCAGCTCGATGGCGCCGCGCATCCACGACGGCGATCGCATTCTGATCGACCACTTGAGCTACGTCTTCGGCCAGGTCCAGCGCGGCGACATCGTGGTCCTCAAGTACCCGCTCGATCCGTCGGTGGACTACATCAAGCGCATCGTCGGACTTCCCGGCGACGATGTCGTGCTCGAGGACGGCGAGGTGTGGGTCAACGGTCAGCGCATCGACGAGCCCTACGTCACGCAGGCGGATCCCTTCGCGAGGGTGCGTGTCCACGTGAAGCCCGCGCACTACTTCGTGCTCGGGGACAATCGGCCGCGTTCCTGCGACTCGCGCGACTTCGGTCTCGTGCCGCAGGACTACATCCGCGGTCGCGTGGAGGTGCGCGTGTGGCCGCCCGAGCGCCTCGGGACGATCGACGAGGGCTGAGCGCGGCGCCGCGCCTTCCCCGCGTACGCTTTCGGTTCTAGAGTCTCGCCATGCAGGCGAACGGGGGCGCGGTGGCGATCGTGACGGGCAGCGCCCGCGGGCTCGGTCTCGCCTGTGCGCGCAAGCTCGCTGCGGAGGGCGTCCGCGTGCACGTCGTGTACCGCAGCGAGAGCGTCTCGGCTCGCGCGCTCGAGGCGGAGTTCGGTCCGCGCGTGCACCGCGCCGACTTGGAGCAACCCGAGGCTTGGGAGCGCCTCGTGGCGCGCGTGCTCGAGCTCGATGGACGTGTCGATCACTTCGTCCACGCCGTGGGCGAGTACGTGCGCGCGCCACTCGCGGCGACGAGTGCCGCGGACCTGCGCCGAATGCTCTCCAACAACGTCGAGAGCGCGTTCTTCGGCATGAGCGCGCTGCGTGCGGCGCTGCGCTCGACGAAGGGCAACGTGGTGCTCTTCGGCTGTGCCGGTGTCGAGACCGCGCGCGGTCGTCGTGAGGCGGCGAGCTACGTGGCTGCGAAGTCGGCGCTGCTCGTCCTCGCGCGCTCGTGGGCCGTCGAGGAGGCACCGCACGGTGTGCGCGTGAACATGGTCGCGCCCGGCGTCATTCCCCACGCGCACGCGTCGGAAGACACGCTCGATGCGCGACTGTGGGAGCGCATTCCGATGGCCCGTCCGGGTGAGCCGCGCGAAGTCGCGGACGCCGTCGCGTGGCTTTGCTCGCCGTCTGCGAGCTATGTCACCGGCACGGTGATCGAAGTCTCCGGCGGCTGGCTGCTCTAGCTTCGCACGCGCGCTTCGGAAGATTTTTCTGGGGAGCATCGACCGCTCCGCGCGAACTCATGGCTTGCAGGGGCACGCCGCGAGCACGCGCCCCGAAGCGGGGCCACTCGCGGGCGGCGATTCCCCCCCTGACATAGGAGTCCCCCGATGTCTCTCGCCTTCTGCTTGCGTTCGATCCTCGCTTCCTCGGCCCTCGCACTGCTGCCTGCGACGGCGCTCGCGGCGGCTCCGGACGTGAAGTGCGCCGTCGTCGGCGCGTGGAGCGCTCCGTCGCCGCAGGTTGTGCTGCTCCGCGCGGAGGTCGGCCCTGCCGAGACCTCCGCGAGCCACTCCCTCGTCGGCAAGTTGCTCGGCGACATCGAGGGCGGCGAACTCGCGGGTGAGCTGGTTCCGCTCGCGCAGGACGCGCTCGCCCCGCTCAAGCCTCTCCTCCCGCTGCGCTACGAGCTCGCGGGCGCCTACTCTCGCGGCATCGACGGCCAGCTCTACTTCGCCGCGGACGTGCTGCTCGACCTGCGCCAGATCGGTCTCGCTGGGATCGTGAAGGTGGGGGAGTGCTCCGGCGTGGTAGCGGTGATTCCGATCGAGCCGGGGACGACGGCCGTGGGTGTCGGCCCCGGAGAGCTTCGCACGGCCTCGCTCGGGCAGCTCGGTGGCTCGATTCCGAAGGCTCGCGTGTCGGTGAAGCCGCGACGGCCGATCGCCCGCGGCGGGATCTTCCTCGCCTCGCTGCGACTCTTCGAGTGATTCGAGCTCCCCTTGGATGAGGGTTGCCGCGGCGGATTCCCGACGGATCCGCCGCGGCGGCGTTAGGCTGCTTGGGCCCGTGGACGAGCTGCTCTTCGAACCGATCGCCCGACACATCGCGCTGCGCGAGCCCCTGCTGGAGCCGGATCCTGCGCTGCGCCAAGCTGCGGTGGCTCTCGTGCTCGCGCCGCGCTCGGGTGCGCTCGAGGTTCTGCTCATTCGGCGTGCGGAGCGGGCGGGGGATCCTTGGTCGGGGCAGATGGGACTCCCCGGCGGCCATCGCGAAGCCCATGACGCGGACCTGCTCGCCACGGCGGTGCGCGAGACGCGCGAAGAGCTCGGTCTCGACCTCGCCGCGGCTCGTCACTTGGGCACGCTGGAGGAACT
>JBIKYW010000441.1:0-3473 GCA_044355055.1 Planctomycetota bacterium
GTGGCATGCTCTTCCTGGGCTGCGCCCGCATTGCGGGCCGATGCTGGACCCCTTCCCAGAGGTTCTCCGAGATGGAACAAGCTCCTGCGCCGCTCTCCGATTCCGCTTCGCCGTCGAGCACGCGCCGCCGTGACGGGCCTCGCTTCGCGCTCGTCGCGTGGTTGCTGACGACCCTCGCGATGCTCGTGGTCTCGACCGCCTGCGCGATCGTGGTCGCTGTCGTCGTCGCGGTGCGGGCGGTGCTCGCGGGAGAGCGCTCCACGGAGCGCATCACCGAGCTCACGCTGGCCGCGGTCGAGTCCCCGGCATTCCTCTGGGTGAGCCTCGTCGTCTCGCAACTCACGCTGCTCGTGTGCGCCGCACTCGCCTGCCGTTGGCTGCGCGTCCCGGCGCGCGAGCGACTCGGCCTGGTCACGAGCGGCCTGAGCCCGCTGCAGGCCCTCGCGCTCGGTCTGGCCACCGCCGTTCCGTTCGCGCTCGGCCTCGGCGCCGCGACACTCGCGAGCGAGGTGTTCGGCAGCGCGGACGAGTCCTTCCTCGGCCTGCAGCGCATGTGGGCGCAGGGTGGTCGTGGTGCGAGCGCGAGCTGGGTGCTCCTGATCGCTCTCGCGCCGGGGATCGCGGAAGAACTCGTCTATCGCGGTCTCCTGCAGCGTGGCCTGCTGCAGCGCTGGAGCCCGGCCGCGGCGATCCTCACCAGCACCCTGCTCTTCGCGCTCGTGCACGGGGAACCGGCGGCGATGGTCTTCATCGTTCCGATCGGCCTGTGGTTCGGCCTCGTCGCCTGGCGCACGGGCTCGATCTGGCCGACGATCCTGATGCACGCCGGGATCAACGGCCTGTGGACCGCCTCGATGATGGCGTGGCATCGCGAGCCGGCGCTCCAGTCGTCCCTCACGGCGATCGGTTGCGTGTTGCTCGCGCTCGGCCTCGTCGCGTTCCCTTTCGCGGTGCGCGCGCTGAGTGGCGCCGAAGTCCGAAAGCGCGCGCCGTCTGCGCCGGACTCGGCGTCGGCGACCTGGCGCCTGGCCGGTGCGGCCTGTGCCGCCGCGGCGCTGGCCTACCTGTTCCTTCCGCCGGAATTGCCGCGAGAGCAGGGGACGGAGCTCTCCCAGCGCTCGAGCGCGCCATCGGCGCCATCACTCGCCGAACTCGAGGACAGTGTCGCCAGTTCCGCCACCTGCCCCGCGATCGGCGACACGGGCGCGGTCGAACTCGAGCTCCACCCCGGAGCCGCGACGCGCGTCCAGCTGCCCACCAACCTCGCGGGCGTCGACGAGGTCATCGTCCAGCTCGATGCTCAAGCCCGCACCGTGTGGCTCGCCTACTCCGGCGAGCGCAGCGGCAAGGGCGTGCGCGCCCGCCCACGCGGCATCGTCGAGCAACTCGTCTCCGGCCAGCCGACGTTGCTCCACATCGAGCTCTCCGAAGGCCACGGACCCGTCCTCGCGCGCCTCACGCTCGAGGACGACGCCTCCACCAAGGACACGCTCCTCGCCCGCGCCCTCGACGCCGGCTGGGCCGTCCGCGGCCGCAAGTAGCGACGGAGGGCGTTCCTCGAGCTCAGCCCTCGACGCGGACGCGCATGTCGACGGCGCACAGGTTGTCGGGGAAGGCGAGGGCGGGGTTGATCTCGAGTTCGGCGATCTCGGGGTGGTCGATGGCGAGCTGCGAGAGGCGCTGGATGAGTTCGACGAGGGCGTCCTCGTCGATGCCTTCCTGGCCGCGGATGCCGGCGAGGATGGGGTAGCCCTTGATCTCGCGCAGGAGCTCGCGGGCGCGCACGTCGTTGACGGGGCAGAGCGCGAAGGAGACGTCTTTCAGGACCTCGACGTAGATGCCGCCGAGGCCGAACATCAGGACCGGGCCGTAGCTCGGGTCCTGGGTGAAGCCGATCACGACCTCGCGGCCGCCCTTCAGCATCTTCTGGATGTTGACGCCCTCGGCCTCGGGGTGGCGCAGCTTGTCGAAGGCGGCGCGCACGGCGGCCTCGTCAGCGAGGTTGAGGAGGACGCCGCCGACGTCGGACTTGTGGGGGATCGAGGGGACCGAGAGCTTGGCGACGACGGGGTAGCCGACCTTGGCGGCGATCGCGACGGCTTCCTTCGGGCTCTGCGCGAGGCCACCGGGCACGACGGGCAGGCCGTAGGCGCGTGCGAGCTCGCGGCGGGCCTTCACGCCGAGCCAACCGGGCTTGAGCGCGCTCTTCGCGGCCTTGGCGTCGACGCGGAACTGCCGCACCTTGCCGATCGGGCGCGCGAGGATGCGGCGGCGCTCGTCGAGGGCGGCGAGCGCGCGCACGGCGGACTCCGGGTAGAGGTACACGGGCACCCAGCCCTGCTGGGCCTCGCTCGAGATCGAGCGCAACACCTCGTCGCGCGCCATGAAGCAGCCGACGACGGGCTTCTTCGAGTCGCGTGCGGCCTCGAAGACGGCGCGCGCGACCACGACCGGATCGTGCGTGATCGGCGGCACGAAGATCACGATCACCTGATCGACGTTGGCGTCGCGCAGGAGCACGCCCAAGGCCTTGCGGTAGTGCTCGGCGGTCGCGCCCGCGACCATGTCGACGGGATTCTGCACGCTCGCCTCGGGCACGAGGATCGTGCGCAGCTCGGCGCGCGTCGCCTCCGAGAGCTGGGCCATCTCGAGGCCGGAGCCGACGATCGCGTCCGTCGCGAGGATCGCGGGGCCACCGGCGTTGGTGAGCACGACCGTGCGATTTCCGGCCGGAATCGGCAGTTTCGAGAGCGCGAGGCCGACGTCGAAGAGCTCCTCGACCGAGTCGACGCGCTGCACGCCGCATTCCTTGAGCAACGCATCGGCCGCGACGTCCGCACCGGCGAGCGAGCCCGTGTGGCTCGACGCCGCGCGCGCGCCCGCGCTCGAGCGCCCGGCCTTGACGGTGACGAGCGCCTTGTCGCGGCTCACGCGGCGCGCGGTCGGCACGAAGTTGCGCGGGTTGCCGAAGCTCTCGAGGTACAGGAGCACGCAACGGATCGACGGGTCGGCGCCCCAGTACTCGACGAGGTCGTTGGCGCTGACGTCGGCGCGGTTGCCCATCGACACGAACATCGCGACGCCGAGCGACAGGTGGTCGGACTGCGCGAGGATCGCCTCGCCCATCGCTCCCGACTGCGACACGAACGCCACCGGCCCGGGCCGCGGGAACGTGCGCGAGAAGGACGCGTTGAGGCGCACGTCACCTTGCGCGTTCTGGATGCCCATGCAGTTGGGGCCGACGAGCCGCATGCCGTGCTTGCGCGCGAGCTTGACGAGCTGCGCCTCGACCGCCGCGCCCTCGGGCCCGGTCTCCTTGAAGCCGGCGGTGATGATCACGACCGCGCCGACCTTCTTCTTCGCGCAGTCGGCGAGCGCCTTGGGCACGCCGACCTTGGGCACCGTGATCACGGCGAGGTCGACCGCGTCGGGGATCGAGGACACGCTCCGGTGGCACTTGATCGAGTGCAGCA
>JBIKYW010000054.1:0-11309 GCA_044355055.1 Planctomycetota bacterium
GATGCACAGGGTCCAGATGACGCCCACGGCGACGTGGATGCCGTGGAAGCCCGTCATGGCGTAGAAGGTCGACCAGAAGATGTCGACGTTCGGCAGGTTGCCGTCCTTGATCAGGACCGCGTACTCGTAGGCCTGAATGCCGACGAAGATCGAGCCGATGAGCACCGTCAGCGCGAGCCACTTGATGAGGCCCCCGTTGTCGCCCACCATCGCGCGCTCGACGCCCTTCACCATGGTCGCCGAGCTCACGATCAGGAAGAACGTGTTGAGCGCAGTGATGTCGACCGCGAGGCGATCCGCCGGGTCCGGCCACGTCGCGGCGCCCATGCGCAGCACGATGTAGGTGCCGATCAGGCCCGTGAAGAACATGATCTCGGTCGCGAGGAACAGCCAGATCGCGAACTTGCCGCGGTTGACCGGCGGGCCGCTGTCGTAGTCGTAGATCGGGTGGTGCGGCTTCGGCGCGTCGACCTTGGGGTCGTAGGCCGGGATGGCTGCGGGAGAGATGTTCATGGGACTGTCGGGGGTTAGAGGCTGCCCCGTGCGCCGATGGCGCGCACGAGCGGATCCATGAGAGTGAGCGAGTAGAGCGCCGGCAGGTACACCAGCGAGACGAGGAGCACGGCGCGCGCACGGGCGCGGGTCTCGCGCAACGCGAAGAGCGCCGATGCGATCGTGTAGGCGAGGCCCAGCGCGAGGGCCGCGGCGACGTACAGCCAGCCCGCATCACCGCGCAGCGCGGGAAGCAGCGAGACCGGCAGCAACGCGAGGCTGTAGAGCAGGGCTTGGCGTCCCGCCATGCCCTCCGTGCGCGGCAGCGCAGGCAGCATCTTCAGCCCGGCGCGCGCGTAGTCCTCGCGATAGAGCCAAGCGATCGCGAGGAAGTGCGGGAACTGCCACGCGAAGAGAATCGCGAACAGGTACCACGCCCAGCCCTCGGCGGCGCCGCTCATCGCAACGAAGCCGAGCAGCGGCGGCATCGCGCCGGGGATCGCACCCACGGCCGTGTTGAGCGAGCTGAAGCGCTTCAGCGGCGTGTAGACGAGCACGTACGCCATCATCGTGGCGAGCGTGAGCAGCGCCGAGAGCGTGTTGAAGCGCAGCGCGAGTCCAGCGACCCCGCACGCCGCGAGCAGCGCACCCGCCCAAACGGCGTCGCGCGCGCGTACGCGGCCAGTGACCAGCGGACGCCGCGCGGTGCGCACCATGCGCGCATCGGTGTCGCGCTCGAGCAGCTGGTTGAAGACGCTCGACGACATCCCGACGAGCCCGATGTACCCGCAGGCTTCCGCGATGCGCACGAGGTCCGCGCTCGCACCCGACGCCAGCAGCCCGCCGACGAAGGCCGCGAAGCCGACCATGGCCGTGATGCGCGGCTTGCACAGCGCGCTCCACGCCTGAACGAACGTGAGCTCCGAAGTCGAGCCCGCCGCGAGGACCTGCGCTTGGTTCACCGCGCCACCTCCGCATTCGTCGGCGCGTCGACCGCGACCGGCTGGGCCAAACGCCGAGCCGACCACATCGATGCCGCGATGCAGGCCTGCAAGGTGAAGGCGCCGAACAGAACGTGCGCCGTCGCCGTGATCGTCTCGGCGCTCGACACCTCTGCCGTGAACCCGCCGCTGATCATCACGATGGCGACGAGCGTGAGGACTCCGATCGCGACCTGCGCGAGCACGAGCCACAGAAGGCGCTTCGACTGCCGCACGAGCTCCGCGTCACGGCACTCGCGCAGCCCGCGGGCGAGCGCGATCACCGCGCCCGTCGCGAGCGCGGCGAACACGATGTGCGCGACGAGCGCGATGTCGTTCCCCGTGTGCCGCAGCCATGCGCCGAGGAAGATCTGCCCGTACACCGCCGCAATCGCGAGCTTCGCGCTGCGCGAGATCGACGTCGCGCGGGAGTGCTCGCGCGGACGAGACGCGGCAAACTGCGGATCGTTGAGCACGACGTTCGCCGCCAGCACCGCGAGCACTGCCTGCGCGAACACGCCGTGCAAGAAGGCAAGGTTCGGGCTGTTCTCCAGCACGCGGAAGCCGCCGATCGTGCCCTGCGCGCAAACCGTCAGCAGACCCGCCCAAGCCCAGCCGATGCGCTGCGCACCGAGCTTCGCGCGGTGCGCCATGACGACCAGCGCGATCGAGAGCAGCCCGACGAGCGCGCCGAACAATCGGTGCGTGTGCTCCGTGAACGTGCCCGCGTTCGCAAACCACTTCTCGATCGGGTACGCGAGCAGGAAGTGATCGCCGTTGCCGCGGTCGAGGATCCACCACCCGTCGATGGCCATGCCGGCGCGCAGCGTCGTGACGCTGCCGCCGAGCACCACGAGCGGCAGCGCGCTGAGCCAAGTGGCCAGCGCGAGCCGTCGGGGCCAACGGGAAGTAGAGTCCATCCGCTTCGGTGCTTTCGATTCCGCTTGCGTGCGATCCGGCGCGTTCGAGCTTCAGATCTTGCGCGTCTGCGGGATGAAGTCCTCGGCGACCTCGGGCGAGCTGAACTCGTAGGCGCCGCGGTAGACCTCGAGCTGCTTGTCGAAGTTGCCGTGGCCCGGGGGCGACGGGGCGTCCCACTCGAGCGAAGCCGCGTTCCACGGGTTGCGACCGACGCGCTTGCCCCAGAACATCGAGTGGAAGAAGTTCACCACGAAGAAGATCTGCCACGCGAACATGCAGAAGGCCGAGATCGTGATGAACTCGTTGATCGGCTGCAGGTGCTGGTAGACGTCGTAGGCGTAGGGGTCGGCGGTGCGACGCATCAGACCGGCCACGCCGAGCTGGTGCATCATGTAGAAGGTCATGTTCGTGAAGATGAACGAACCGACGAAGTGGATCTTGCCCATCGTCTCGTTCATCAGGCGGCCGAACATCTTCGGGAACCAGTGGTAGATGGCCGCGAAGATCGCGAACAAGGAGCCCGCGAACACGACGTAGTGGAAGTGCGCGACGACGATGTACGTGTCGTGGATGTAGATGTCGACCGGCGTCGCGGCCATCCAGATGCCCGACAGACCGCCGATGATGAACATCGAGACGAACGCGCAGGCGAAGAGCATCGGGGTGCGCAGGTGGATGCGGCCGCCCCACAGGGTGCCGAGCCAGTTGAACACCTTGATGGCGCTCGGGAGCGCGATCATCACCGTGCTGACCATGAAGGTCATGCCGAGCGCCGGGTTCATGCCCGACGTGAACATGTGGTGGCCCCACACGATGAAGCCCAAGCCCGCGATGGCGCTCATCGAGTACACCATCGGCTTGTAGCCGAACACCGGCTTGCGGGCGTGGATCGCGAGGATGTCCGAGGTGAAGCCCATGGCGGGCAGCACGAGGATGTAGACCGCGGGGTGGCTGTAGAACCAGAAGAGGTGCTGCCACAGGAGCGGCTGACCACCGGCCGCCGCGGCTTGCGAGCCGTAGGCGAACGAGTCCGGCGTGATGTTGTTCACGAGCAGGTTCGTCGGCGTGAAGAAGCCCGTGTTCATCGTGCGGTCGAGGAGCTGCATGATGCTCGCCGCCGTCAGCACCGGCAGCGCGAAGAGCTGCAGGAGCGACGTGATCATCAGGCTCCAGATCGAGAGCGGGAGCCGCATCATCGTCAGGCCCGGCGCGCGCATCTTGACGATCGTGGTCACGTAGTTGACCGCGCCCATCATCGAGCTCACACCGACCCACGTGAGGCCCATCAGCCAGCAGGTCTGCCCCGTCAGCGAGCCCGGCGCAGCGGCTTCGATCGTCGAGAGCGGCGGGTAGCTCGTCCAACCACCTGCCGCGTGGCCGCCTTCCACGAAGAAGCCCAGCAGGATGAAGAAGAACGCCGGAATCATGGTCCAGTAGCCGAACATGTTCAGCTTCGGGAAGGCCATGTCGGGCGCGCCGATCATCAGCGGGATCAGGAAGTTGCCGAAGGCGCCCGTCAGCAGCGGGATCATCACGAAGAAGATCATGATGGTCCCGTGCATGGTGAAGAGCATCGTGTAGAACTCAGGGCTGATCGCACCGCCGGTGGCGGGGAACATCCACGCGAGGCCCGGCATCGGGCGCCACGGCCAGGCGAGCTGGTAGCGGATCGCCATCGCCATCAGGCCGCCGAGCGCGAGGAACACGAGGCCCGAGAAGAGGAACTGCAGGCCGATCACCTTGTGATCGACCGAGAAGATCCACTTGCGCAGGAAGCCGAGCTCGTGGTGGTCGTGATGCTCGCGGACGGTCCCCGGCTCGCCCTCACCGGGCTGGAGGTGCGGGGTCGCGTGCGGTGCGTGCGTCGTGTGCGTGCTCATCTCAGCCCTGCTCCTTGCCGTTCGAGTACCACTCGGCCTTGATCTCGGCCATGCGCTTGGCGAACTCTTCCTTGGAGACCACGGTCATCCGACCGCTCATCTTGTAGTGACCCCAGCCGCACAGCTCGGCGCAGACGAGGTCATAGATGCCTTCCTTCTCCGCGCGGAACCACACGGGGATCGTGTGGCCGGGGAGCGCGTCCTGCTTGAGGCGGAACTCCGGCACGAAGAAGCTGTGGATCACGTCGCGCGAGCGCAGGTGGAAGACCACGTCGGTGTCGACGGGCACCACGAACTCGTAGGAGCGCTCGAGGTCGTCGACCGTGCCGATCACGCCGTCGTCGCCGGGGTAGCGCACGCGCCAGTCGAACTGGCTCGCCCACAGCTCGGCGATCGGCTTCTCCTTGGTGTACTCGCCGGTCTTCGGGAAGTTGCTCTCGAACTTCACCTTGGCCCACGTCTCCATCTGCGAGAACGCGATGAAGAGCAGCGCCACCGCGGGAATCGCGGTCCAGATCATCTCCAGCTTGTGGCTGCCGTGGGTGAACACGCCCTTGCCCGGGCGGTTCGCCGAGTACTTGAACACGAACCACGCCAGCGCCACCTCGGTGACGATGAACGTGAACGCGACCATGTACATGATCAGGTTGAAGAGCCCGTCGATCTCGCCGCCGAAGCTCGAGACGTTCTCGGGGAACCACAGCTGCCAACGGTCGGCTTCGACGAACGTCCAGACGCCGAGGATCGGCACCAAGAGCAGCAGCAACGCGAAGAGGTAACGCATGGGATGGACCTTTGTGACTCGCGGGGACTAGTGCTTCTCGGGGGCGTGCGCGTCGCCGTGATCCGCGGCCTTGGCGTGCTGCGGGCGCTCCGACAGCGAGCCGACGTAGTGGACGAGATGCCAGATGTCGTCGTTCGAGAGCGAGGCTGCCGCCTCGGGCATGGGCCCGCCGGCGATGCCGTACTTGATGCGGCGGTAGATGTCGATCGGGCGACGTCCGCCGCGGAAGATGCCGAGGCGCAGGTTGCGCGGGAGGATCTCGTTCCCCCAGTCATCCTTGTAGGTCGGCTTGACCTCGCCCGTCTCCGGGTCGAGCGCATAGGCCGAAGCGCCATCTCCGCGGCCCTCGGGCCCGTGGCACGAGTAGCAGTTGCCGCGCTTGGCGTCCATGAAGAGCTCGCGGCCCTTCGCGATCGTCTCGGCCGTCGGCGCGGGAACTTCGCCGTTGTACGTCAGCACCTTGCTGTCGGCCTTCTGCCACTTCTCCCACACTTCCGCGTAGGCGTCGATCGTGTCGCCGGAGGTGAGCGTCTCCTCTTCCTTGTAGGTCGCGACGAGGCTGCGCTCGACCATGCCGCGCATGGAGAGCAGGCGCACGTAGTCGACGAGGCCTTCGAGCTGCGCCCGCGAGAAGCGGCGGAAGCTCGGCATCGAGGTGCCGGTGACGCCCTCGTCGAGGATGCGGTAGAGGTCCTCGCGGCGCGGCACGGACTTGCCGACCGCGGTGAACTTGAAGGTGCCGTGGCGATAGTCGCGCGGGCGCGGGTTCAGGAACGGCGCCGTCGGGCCGTCGCCGCCGCCCTCGGGGCCGTGGCAGTGCAGGCAGTGCTGGCGGTACAGCTCCGCAGAGGCCGAGAGCTTCGGGTAGTAGCCCTCGAACAGCTCGCGCGCCGCCTTCTTGAACTCGTCGTTGCGCGCCTCGACCGGCGTGTTGGCGCACAGATCGTTCCACTCCGCGCGCAGGTCCGGCGTGAAGTCTTGGACGAACACGCGGTCCCACTGGCCTGCGTCGATCGCGGCCAGCTGGCGGCGCCAATAGAGCTTGTTGTCCTCGAGGAGCTCCGCGGGATCGACCTCGCCACTGCCGCTGTCGCCCTTGGCGTACTGCGGCCAGTTCGGATCGAAGCCGTCGTCCTTCCACTCCGGAAGGAGCTGGAACTGCGGGTTTTGCGGCGTTCCGAACAGCATCTCCAGCGAGCCCTCGATGCCCGCCTGAGCGGACGAGGGGATCACCGGCTCGCCGTCGTCGCCGAGCGCGGTCGTGGCCGCGCTCAGGCTGTAGTGCACGACCGGGCGGGCGGGCTTTTGGTCCTTGTCGAGCTGGCAGGCGCCGACCCACAGCGCGAGGCCCGTGGTGGCGACCAGAGAGAGGCGGAGGCTCATCGACGTCCTTGGGGCGCGGCCTCCGATGGGCCACGGCTCACCCCCCGCTCGGCGTCCGAGCTGGAACGAGGGTAGGACCGAGGCCGAAGGGGGGCCGAGGTTGGGAGGAAGACGACCGGGCGCCTCGCGGGCGGGCGCTCCGGGCACCCCACGAGACTTGAAGGTCGCGTGAGGTTTGCGTGGAAGGTTACGGATGGCGCCGCGCGAGTCAAGGACCGGAGGGCCGTGCGCGGCCTCCCAAGATGCGCTCCGAGTGGCGCGAATCCGTCCGTTCGCGGCCCAAGTTCCGACCATCCCGAGCAGGGCGACCGAAATCGCCTCACGCGGGCGTCGCAACCGACCATCGCAGGCGGATTTTGGCGCGCCGCGGCCTATGCTCCCGCCGCTTGAAGAACGCCCCGCTCCTCCCCCGTCACCGCGCCGCGCAGGCCGAGCTCTCCGGCGGAGACTCCCCCGTCGTCTTGGCCTTCGGCGAGGTCCCCGACGAGTACCGCGCCGCCCGCGAAGGCGCGGCGCTGTTCGACTCGACCCGCCGCGAGGCCCTCGCGGTCTCGGGTCCCGACGCCGCGGGCTTCCTGCACCGCCTGCTCGCTCACACGGTCCGCACGCTCGCGCCCGGCCAAGGAAATCGCAACCTATTGCTCTCCTCGAAGGGCAAGGTCCTCTTCGACTTCGACTTGTCGTACGAGGCCGAGCGCATCCACCTCTCGCTCCCGCCGAACACCGTCGCAGCGCTCGCCAAGGCGCTCGACACCTACCACTTCAGCGAGAAGCTGAAGCTCGGCGACGTGAGCGACGAGCACGCGCCGCTCGACCTGTGCGGTCCGCGCGCCGCCGCGCTCGTCGAGCGCGTGCTCGGCGTGCGCGTGCCCGCCGAGCTGCACCACCACGTGCAAGCCGCCTTCGAGGGCGCGAACGTGCGCGTGAGCGCGCAGCCTGTCGCGGGCTCCTCGGGAATCCGGCTCGACGCAGGCCCCGCGCTCGTCGAGCGCCTGTGGGACGCGCTCGTCGCCGCGGGCGCCACGCCCTGCGGCCGCATCACCCACGACATCCTGCGCGTCGAGGCCGGCGCCGCCGAGTACGGCAGCGACATCGACGACTCGATTTACCCGCAGGAAGCGCGCCTCGAACGCGCCTTCGCGCTCGACAAGGGCTGCTACATCGGCCAAGAGGTCGTCGCCAAGATCGACACCTACGGCGGATTGAACAAGCGCCTCGTCGCGCTGCGCGTCTCCCACGACGACCCGCTGCCCTCCGGCACGCGCCTCTTGCGCGACGACGAGGGCGAGTGGCGCGACCTCGGCGTCGTCACGAGCTGGGCCTACTCCTTCGTGCTCGACACCGGCCTCGTGCTCGCCTACGTGAAGCGCCGCCACCAGAGCCCCGGCACCCTCTTCCACCTCGGCGACGCCCAAGCCTCCCTCGGCATCGCCACCATCGTGCCCCTCCCCGTCCGCCCCGACGCACTCCCGCCGACCGGCGACTTCGAGCCCGCGACCTAGCCCATCCCGCGCCGAAAGTCCGTAACCGTTGCGCGAAGCCCGCATGGACGACGGGTCACGTCAGGGTCAGCTGCGCGGTTCGGCTCTGGCTCAGTGCGGAGCGCTCGATTGAGGGCGCGGTGTTACCGGTCACCAAACGTGATCCCCCTTTCGGGCAGAAAACGTGCCCCCCCTGGCGGCTGACCTGGGCGGCCTGAAGGCCGTGCGCGGTCAGCGGCCGGCTTGCAGGACGACGCTCGCGCTCACGTAGCGGCGACGGTCCTCGAGCTCGGCGGCGTGGCGGCGCTGCCACTCGCAGGGCGTGAGATGGGCCGGGCTCTCGCCCTCTGCCAGGCGGAGCATGGCGTCGAAGATGTAGTCGCGCGCGTCGATGCCGCGGGACTTGCACGTGGAGATCAGGCTGTAGAAGACCGCGGCCGCGCGACCGCCGTTTTCGTTGCCCACAAAGTTCCAGTTCTTGCGTCCGACCGCAAAGGGGCGAATGAAGCGCTCGGCCTTGTTGTTCGAAAGCTCGAGGCGACCGTCCGTCACGTAGCGGCAGAGCTCGTCCCAGCGGGCAAAGCAGTACTTGATCGCGTCCGCCAGCGGTCCAGCGGGATAAGCCTTTGGCAGCGTGGATTCGCACCATGCGCGGAAGTCGTCGAGCAGCGGCGGTGCGTGCTCGGATCGCAGCTTCTGGAGCTCTGGCGCGGCGAGTTCCGCACCGCGCTTCTCCAGCTCGAACAGCTTGCCGATTTTCTCGACCGCCTCGTTCGCAAGCTTGCGCTCGCTCGAAGCCGCGTCGACGAATCCGCGCCGCGCGTGCGCCCAGCACGCCACGATCTGCACCTTCTCGGGATCGACCACCGCCGGGTACACCGCGTACCCGTCGACGTGCAGGTAGCCGCCGAAATTAGCCAGCATCCTCGACGGCGAGTCCTTGCCGCGCGACTCGTTGATGTCGAACACGCAGTCGCCGCTCTTGTTCGCGTAGACCCACATCCAGCCCTTGGCGCGCTCGCTCGTGCTCGGCGCTTCCTGGAAGGTCACCGTGGCCTCGTCGGCGAAGGCCACGCCTTCGGAGAGCACTTCCTCGGCCAGCGCGGGCATCACGGGCGCGAACAGCTCCGCGAGCGCGATCGACGAACGGCACAGCACCGATCGGTCGAGGTCGAGCCCTTCGCTCGCGTACTTCTGCTCGAGCCGGTGGTACGACATGTGATTCTGGAAGCGCTCGATCGCAAGGCTCGCGAGAAAGCTGTTGCCGAGCAGCGTGCGGCCGAGCGCGCGCGTCGGAAGCGGCGCGGTCACCACGTTCATCTGGCACTTGCGGCAGCAGTACTTGGTGCGCGCGATCTCGTGCACCACCGTCGACTCAACGCGCTCGAGGACCTTGGTCGACTCGAAGCCCATCGGCTCCATCGCGACGTCGCAGCAGATGCGCTTTTCCGCGGGCAGCTCGATCTCCGTGCGCACGTGCGGCAGGTGCGCGGGGAATTCGACGCGGCGCGCGGCGGGTTTGCGCGCCTTCTTCGCCGCAGTGTCGGGAGCCGGAGCCTCGAGCGACACCGTGCCATGGGCGCCGGTCTTGTCCGCGAGCCGCTGCGCTTCCTCGCGCGGCAGCATGAAGTTGAAGAGCGCCTGCGGGCCAGCGGGCGGCGTTTCCACGACGCGCTTCTCCGAGCGCGGGCCAAATGCCCAGCGCGAAAGCACCTGGACCCGATGCTCGAGCGACGCGACCTTGGCGAGCAGCGATTCACGCTCGGTCTCGCGCAATTCACGCTCCGCATCGCGCGCCGCGCGCTCCTTGCCGATCAGCGCGAGCAGCGCATCGACATCACGGGGCAGCTCGTTTTCGCTCGTCATCGGCACGCGACTGAATACGCACGTTGGGCACGAAGTTGCAGCGCGATCTCGACTTTTTCACGTCGATTCCGTCGAGCAGCATCGCGAGCTTTGCGCGGTCGATCTCGAGCGCCGTGCCTGCGCCCGAGAAGCGCTCGAAGGTGCCGCGCTCGAGCCGCTTCGTCGCGAGCCAGAAGCCGTTGCGATCCCACATCAGGATGCGCAGCCGGTTCGCGCGGCGATTGACGAAGACAAACCAGTGACCGCTCAGCGGATCCGCGCCAAAGGCCTCGCGCACGATCTCGCACAAGCCGTCGATGCCGCGCCGGAAGTCGACGCTCGTGCGCGCAACGAACACGCGCACGGAAGGAGCGAGGATCAGCACGACTCCAAGGTCCGCACGAGCCGCACGAGCGTCGCTTCGTCGAAGCCCGCAGGGATCCGCACGCGGCGCTCGCCGCGCAGCTCAAGCTTGAGATCCGAAGGCGCTACCTCGGTGACTGGCTGCACGAGCTCCACGAAGCTCGAGCGTTTCGCCGCCCGACGATCCTCGCGCTCCAACCGCCACACCCAGCCCGCGAGCGTCGCGTGGTTCATGCCGACCCGTCGCGCGATCGACCGCCACGACTCGCCGCTCGCCTCACGCTCCGCCATCAATCGCTGAACCAGATCCCGCCGCCGCCGCGCCGCTTCTCTCGAGAGTCCCACGGATCGTTCCTCCTTTTGGACCCCCAAGCCTCGGCCGCCGCCGTCATCCGGTCCATGCGGGCTTCGTGCAACGGTTACAGTGCGCTGCAACTAACCACCGCGCATAGCTCTTGTCACGCCAGATTCTCGGGGAAGTTGTGCTGAGTTGGTCGTATGCGTGGAAGCTCTCGCGTTCGTACGCGATTTCACTCTTCGCCCTTGTGCGGATCGGTGCGATCGCGCAGTGCGTGGAAGTGCGCGGCGACATCGCGACGAAGTTCGATGGCCCTCGAATTTCTTGAGGATCTCCACTACGCAAGGCCTCTTGTGTGCTGGCTCCGGCCGGATGGACTCGCGAGGTTTCGTACCATTCACGAGCGCCTCCCGAGGGACACGCTAACGAAAAGCCGAGCACCACGGAAGCCGAAGCGCCCCCAACTGGCTACAGCCGCTTCCGGCAATGGTGCCCGTCACCTCGTATCGCAGTATCACCGTTTCGGTGGACTCGAGACACACGGTGCCATCCATTCGACTTAGCGTGATATGGCCAGTCGAATCTAAGGCCACCCATCTCGTCCCGGTAGCGACTTCGACCGATTCGAACTCCAACAGCAGCACGCTCAGGCCAGCGGGTTGCTGTACCA
Source organism: Planctomycetota bacterium (assembly GCA_044355055.1). Lineage (GTDB taxonomy): Bacteria > Planctomycetota > UBA1135 > UBA1135 > F1-120-MAGs118. The sequence continues at coordinate 11,098 of JBIKYW010000054.1, forward strand.
GACGAAATGCGAGCCGCTTCTCAAAGCCTCCGCGGCGCTCAACAATCCGAAGGTCACTCAGCCCGTCAGCGATTGACTCGACAGAAACATCAACGACATCCCGAACGTCCGCCAGCGAGACCTGATCGCGCCCAACACCCAACGCACCATCTGTACTGAGATTCCGATCAAGACGCAGGACGAGAACGGGAAGCGCCTTGGGACCAGGTGCA
>JBIKYW010000055.1:0-11242 GCA_044355055.1 Planctomycetota bacterium
CGATGGAGATGCGGGCCATCCAACGGCCGTCGAGCTGGGCTGGGGTCAGCCACGCGGAGCCAGAGGCGTGCAGGCGCTCGACCCAGGCGAGGGTGTGGCGGTCGAGGGCTTCGCCGGAGAGTTGGGGCGGCTCGTGGCGGACGCAGAGGGTTTGGAGCGCGACGGGGGCGAGCAGAAGCCAGTGGGGCTCGGCGCGAACTTGCTCCGCGAGCCACTGCGCGTTCTCAAGGTCGCGGCGCAGGCGCTCGCGCAGGGCGAGGACGCCGCGCTCGCGGATCAGGCACCACAGCTTGAGCGCGCGGAAGCGCCGCCCCAGCGGAATGCCCCAGTCGCGGAAGTTCGTGACGCGCCCGTCGGCCGAGGTCTGCAGGTAGCTCGGGTTGGTGCTCATCACGCGCACGAGGTGCTCGGGATCGCGCACGTAGTAGGTCGAGCAGTCGAACGCCGCACCGAGCCACTTGTGCGGATTCACCACGAGCGAGTCGGCGCCTTCGATGCCATCCCACAGGCCGCGACACTCGGGAAGGATCATCGCGCAGCCCGCCATGGCTCCGTCGACGTGCAGCCACACCTTGTAGTTCCGTGCGAGCACCGCGCAGCGCGCGATCGGGTCCATCGCGGTCGTCGTCGTCGTGCCCGTGGTGGCGACGATCGCGCACGGGCGGCGGCCCGCGGCGAGGTCGGCGCGGATCGCGTGCTCGAGTGCGTCGGCATCGAGCGCGTAGCTCGCGTCGACGGCGACTTTGCGCAGGTTCGCGCGGCCAAAGCCGGCGAGCAGCGCCGCTTTCTCCACCGAGCTGTGGCTGTGCGCCGAGACGTAGACCACGAGCGGGGCCCGAGATTGGTCGAGGCCGTGCTCGACCGCGGCGAAGCCCGTGCTGCGCTCGCGCGCGCACAGAAGCGCCACGAGCGTGCTCGACGAGGCGGTATCTTGGATCACGCCCCGCCACGCGGGCGAGAGGCCGAGCATCTGCCGCAGCCAGTCGAGGACGTGCTCTTCGAGCTCGGTCAGAGCGGGCGCGGACTGCCATGCGATTCCGAGGACGCCGAGGCCCGTGCTCAGGTAGTCGCCGAGCACGCTGGAGAGCTCGCCGTTGGACGGGAAGTAGCCGAAGAACTTGGGGTGCTGCCAGTGGGAGAGGCCGGGGAGCAGCACGCGCTCGACGTCGGCGAGCACCGCCGCGAAGTCCTCGGGAGCTTGGGGCGGCTCGGGCGGTAGCTGGGCGCGGACAGCGCCGGGCTGGTGAGGCGGGTGAACGGGGCGTGCGGCGACCCCCGCGCGGTAGTCGGCGATGAGATCGACGACGCGGTGGCCGAACTGGCGAAACTCCTCGGGGTTCACGGGCGCGGGCCTCCGGCTCGGATCCTACGCAGGCGCCGACGCCACGCCCCCTTTCAAAATCGACCGTGCACGTTAGATTTCTATCGCTCTCTCCCCAGACACCCGCTCGCCCTCCAACCATCGTGACCCAGACCCTGCATATCGAGCCTTCGATGACCATGGAGCAGATCCTCAAGGTCGCTCCGTCCGCCCAGCGGGCCCTGTTCCAGCGCTACCACATCGGCGGCTGTTCCTCCTGCGGTTTTCAACCTAGCGACACCCTTGCGCAGGTCTGCAAGGACCACAACATCCTCGACGTGCCGGAGGTGATCCGCACGATCCAGCTCTCGGAGGAAGTCGACCGCAAGGTTCAGGTCGGCGCCACCGAGGTGAAGCGCTGGCTCGACGAGAAGCGGGACTTCTCGTTCATCGACGTGCGCACGCCCGACGAGCTCGCGATCGCCAAGGTCGCGCAGGCCGAGGCGCTCGACTACCAGAACCCGGGCAAGTACATGAGCCTGCCCAAGGACCGCACGATCGTGTTCATGTGCCGCAGCGGTATGCGCTCGCTCGATGTGGCGGCGTACTTCATCGGGCACGGCTTCACCAACGTGCACTCGATGACCGGCGGCATCCTCGCGTGGAGTGCGCAGGTCGACTCCAGCGTGCCGCGCTACTGATCGTCGTCCGCGGGTTGGGTCACCACGAGGTGGCCCGCCCCTGACTCGATCTCCACGAGTCGCCAGCCGCCGCCGAAGCGCAGCGTGAGCCGCCCCGTCTCGGCGGTGAGTCCGCGCTCGTTCACTTCGAGCTGGGCGTCGCCTTCGCAGTCGATGGCCTCGATCGTGACGCCTTCGAAGACGCCGTCGCGGGAGAAATGGCGCTCGATCGGGCTGTCGTCGGAGACTGCGGTGAGCGTGCTGCCGTCGAGCCCCACCGCCTTCCAGCCATCCGCGTCAAACACGAGTCGCCCAGCGGCCCGAGACAGCGCGGCTCGATTCTGGAGCGCGCGCACGTCGCGATCGAGCAACCGCACCGCCGCATCGAGGGTCACGTCCGCGCTCCCGAAGTAGGCGGGAATCGCGACCATCGCCACGGCGGCGACCAAGGCGAGGCTCACGAGAATCGTGAGGAGCGAGACGCCGCGAAGCGGGCGTCGGCTCTCTAGGCTCGGGCGGAACTTCATGGCGCGGGGCCCAGATCCATCGGCTGCGCGAACGGGGCTTCTGAAGTTTGGAACTGATCGCTCGCTCGCAGCCCGCGGAGCAGGCTTCCGAGCGCGCAAGCGGCTCCCAGCCTCAGGTCATGCCCCAGATCTTGAGCCGTTGGTAGACCTTGGCGCGCGAGATGCCGAGGAGCTGTGCAGCGCGGCGCTTGTCGTTGTCGGTCGTCGCCAGCGCGTGCAGGATTGCCTCGCGCTCCAGCTCGTCGATCGGGCGGACCGGGCGCTCGTTCGCCGGAGCGCCTCCGAGTTGGGCGAGCTCTTCACAGCGGCGCTTGAGCTCTTCGAGGCGGGCGGTCTGGCGGACGGCGACACCGAAGTGCGGAGTCAGTTCCGCGAGGCGCGCGGCGGCGTTCGAGTCGAGCGGCGCGGCGCTCCGCGGGCGCGAGAGCACCAAGACTCCGCGCGTGGTCGCGTCGACTGCGAAGGGGGCGCAGAGCAGCGAGCTGCCGTTCGCGGGGTCGGTGTCGAGGACCGGACGCATCTGATCGAGTGAGCGCAGCGCCGTGCGGGAGGCGCCCTCTACGTCGGCGCGCGTGACGCGCTCGTGCTGGCGCTGGAGCGTCGCGTCGATCTCGAGTCGCCCGTCGCGCTCGAGCACGACGAACGCCAGCTCACTCCCGCAGATGGAGCTTGCATGTCTCGCCAGCATCACGAGCAGCGGCGCCACGCTTTCTTGGGCGAAAAGCCACTCGTTCAACGTCAAAAGTTCGGTCGCGTCCATCGTGTCCTAGTGAGCCGTCGCGAGCAGTGAGCGGGAGAGACCCGGACTTGCTCGCGTGCCGGGATGCACGCGCGCGAGATCGGTGAGAGGGTAGCGTTCCTGCGCGCTCTTTCGAGAGGCGCCAAGCTTGCGCGAGTCCTGCACAGCCCCCAATCTTAACTTCGGACGTGTCGCAAGACTGCGACGCGCGAGAGCGGAACTCGAAGGTGGTGCGGGGTGATGTCAGGGCGTCGGGCTCGTGCTCTGTCGGGATGAGACGTCGAACGTCTTCACTAAGTTCCGAACCCCCAAGTACCTGAGCGTGTCTCGGCTCACTACGGAAGCTGACGTAAAGACTTGGAAAATCGGATCAGCTACCGGCGCCGAGGTGCTCGACGAGCATGCTCACGCCCAGCGCGATCAAGATGAGGCCCGCGATCCAGTGAGCCACGCGCTCGAAGCGAGCGCCGATCGCTTGCCCGCTCGCGAAGCAGAGTGCGCAGCCGAGCGCGGTCATCGCCGTGGTGAGCAGGACGGGGCGCTCGAAGTGACTCTCGCCGAGCGACATGCCGAAGCCCGCAGCGAGCGCGTCGATGCTCGTCGCGACGCCCGCCAAGGCGAGCTTCCCGAGCGGTGGGACTCCCTTGGACTCGGCCTCTCCCTCCGCCTCGCCGTCTCGGAGGGTCCGCACTCCGATGGCTGCGAGCACGAGGAAGGCGATCCAGTGGTCGTAGCTAGAAAACGCCGCAGCGATCGGTGCGCCTACGACCCAGCCGAGTCCGAGCAGTGCGCCCTGGATCGTTCCGAAGACCGCCGCGATCGTCAGCGCCCCTCGCAGGCGCGCCGAGCCGGCACCGACCCCGTACGCCAACGCGACGAGGCAGCTGTCGACGGACAGCCCCGCGGCGAGGAGGAGGGAGCTCAGCCAGTCAGCTTGATGCATACGTGAAAGAGCGTCGCAGCGGCGGGACGAGATTGCCAGCCCACGAGGGGCTCACGTACCGCGGACGCCGCTACGATGGGGGTGTGTTGAGACATCGCGCCATGGCCTTCGGAGCTGCGGTCGCGCTCGCAGGCGCGGCGCTCGCGCGCCCTTTCCGCGGCGATGACGAGCTCTTCTTCGAGAGCCGCGTGCGTCCGCTGCTCGCCGAGCACTGCTTCAGCTGCCACTCGGACCGTGCATCGAAGGTCAAGGGCGGGCTCAAGCTCGACTCGCGCGCCGCGCTCTTCGCGGGCGGGGCCTCCGGCGCGGCCGTGGTCCCCGGCGACCCCGCCGCGAGCGAGCTGGTCCGGGTGCTCCACTACGACGGGCTCGTGCAGATGCCGCCCAAGGGCAAGCTCGCGCCGGGTGACATCGCGACGCTGGAGGAGTGGGTGCGGCGCGGTGCGTTCTACCCCGAGGGTGCTCCGGCGAGTGGGACCGCGAACTCCGCCGCACGTGAGCCCCTGTGGTCCTTCCAAGCTCTGGAAACTCCCCAGCCGCCCGAGGTGCGCGACGATCTTTGGTGTCGCAACGACCTCGACCGCTTCGTGCTGGCGAAACTGGAGGCCGAGCTCCTTGCGCCCGCGCCCGAGGCCGACCGCCGAACTCTGCTGCGTCGTCTCTCCTACGACCTGATCGGTTTGCCCCCGACAGCCGAGGAGCTCGACCAGTTCGAGCGCGACCTCTCGCCCGACGCGTGGCGCAAGCAGATCGAGCGCCTACTCGCGTCGCCGCACTACGGCGAGCGCTGGGGCCGCTACTGGCTCGACCTCGCGCGCTACTCCGACTCCAACGGCCTCGACGAGAACCTCGCGATGTCGACGGCGCACCGCTATCGCGACTGGGTGGTGCGCGCGCTGAACCAAGACCTCCCGTACGACCAGTTCCTCACGTGGCAGCTCGCGGGTGATCTCCTGCCAGAGCCCGAAGACGACGCGCAGCAGCGCGACCAGCTCGCGGCGACGGGCTTCCTCGTGCTCGGCCCGAAGATGCTGGCGGAGCAGGACAAGGAGAAGCTCGTCTGCGACATCGTCGATGAGCAGATGGATGTCGCGTTTCGCACGTTCCAAGGCCTGACGGTCGGCTGCGCGCGCTGCCACGACCACAAGTTCGATCCGCTGTCGCAGCGCGACTACTACGCGCTCGCTGGGATCTTCAAGAGCACCGCGACGATGGCGAACCTCGGCTTCGTTTCGCGCTGGAACGAGCGCTCGCTCGGACGTGCGAGTGCGATCGAAGCGCGGCGCGTACACGCCGAAAAGCTGGAGTCCGCGCGCAAGGAGCTCGCACAGCAGCGCGAGCGCGCGGCCTCGGCGGCGGCCCGTCGCTCGCTGGGTTCGATCGCGAGCTACATGCTCGCGGGCAGCGCGGCGGCGCGCGCGATCGTGCGCTTCGAGGCCGAGGCGGCGACACGCGGCAACTTGATCGCGGACTCGACTCAATACGGCTCGCCCGAGGTCGTGGTCGCGCGCACAGGCAGCGGCGGGACGCAGTTCGCGGAGTTCGACCTCAGCTTCGAGCGCGCGGGTCACGCGCGCTTGGAAGTGCGCTACGCGGCGAACGAGCCGCGGCCGATGAAGGTCACGCTCGATGGCGTCGTGGTCGCGGAGAGCGCGCTGGGTGAAGTCACCGGCTCGTGGAATCCCGACGGGCAGCGCTGGGTGAGTGTCGCGACGTTCGATGTGCGCGAGGGCGCGCAGGTGCTGCGCTTCGAGCGTGCGGGCTCGATCCCGCATCTCGATCAGTTGCTCATCGTGCCGGCGCTCGACGGCGGCGAGCCGCCTGCGTGGCCGCTTTTTGCCAGTGATTCAGGCGTGACGTTGTCGCCCGAGCTCGCGCGAGCTTGGACCGCGCATCTCGACGGCGCCGCAGAGCGCGAAGACGCGGTATTCACGTTGTGGGCTCGGTTCGCAGCGCTACCCGAAGGTGAGTTTGCTCTGCGCGCAAGGGAGCTCACGGAGGAGCTGCGCGTGCGCCGCGATGCGGGCGAGCTCGCGAAGTGGAACCCGCTGGTGCTCGCGCTGATCGACGGGCTGCCGCCTGAGTCGCTGCGCGAGCTCGCAGGTCGCTATCAGGTGCTCTTCGCGGGAGCGGACCGCGCGTGGGGCGAACTCAAGGCGCGCAACAAGGACGCAGCCAAGCTCGAAGATCCCGCACTCGACGCGCTCGCCAAGCTGATCTCCGGCAACGACAGTCCGCTGCGCCTGCCTGCGCAGCAGCTCGAAGCGCTCTACAGCGAGGCAGAACGCGCACAGCTTGCGACGCGCAAGTCCGAAGTCGACGAGCTCGAGCGCACGTTGCCACCGATGTTCGACACGGCGCCGGGAGTGCGCGACGCGGACAAGGTCGCGGACATGAAGCTCCTGCGCCGCGGCAGCCATCTCGATCCTGTGGGGGATCCGATCGCGCGCGGCGTACCGGAGGAACTTGCGAAGCTCGCGGTGCTCGCGACCGTTCCGGAAGGCCAGAGCGGCCGCTTGCAGCTCGCGCAGTGGATGACCTCGCCCGGCAACCCGCTGACGGCGCGCGTGGCGGCGAATCGCGTGTGGCAGGGCCACTTCGCGCGCGGTGTCGTCGCGTCGAGTTCGAACTTCGGCGTGCGTGGCGACAAACCGACGCATCCGGAGCTGCTCGATCATCTCGCGTCGAAGCTCGTCGAGAGTGGCTGGTCGCTCAAGGCGCTGCACCGCTACATCTGCGAGTCGGCGACGTATCGCATGGTGGCCGATCCGTCGGCGGCGACGGCGGAGAAGGACCCCGCGAATACGCTGCTCTCGCGCCAGAACCGCCGTCGACTCGACGCGGAGTCGCTGCGCGACGCGCTGCTCGCGGCGAGCGGGCAGCTCGATCGCACGCTCGGCGGGACGTTGCTCTCGACGGGCAACGGCGACTACGTCACGAACGATCAGTCGGCCAACGGCGCTCAATACGATGTTCCGCGTCGCTCGCTCTACCTGCCGATCATCCGCAACGCGATGCTCGACCTGTTCGCGTCGTTCGACTATCCCGATCCGAGCGTGACGGTCGAGGCACGGCCGGAAACCACGAGTCCGAGCCAAGCGCTGTACCTGATGAACAGCCCGCTCGTCGTGGAAGCGAGTCGCAAGCTCGTCGAGGCGAGTGCGAGCGCGGGCGACGATGCGCAGCGCGTCGATGCGCTCTATCGCTCGACACTCGCACGCACGCCGAGCGATTCGGAGCGACAGCGCGCGCTCGCATTCGTGGCGCGCGCCGTCGCCCCGCAGCAACCTTCGATGGGCGCGGACGTCGGCAAGGACCCTTCCGCCGAGCGTGCGGCCGCCGCGCGCGAGGGCTGGCGCGCGCTCGCACAAGTGTTGCTCGTCTCCAACGAGTTCCTCTACGTCGATTGATGCCATGAGCCGACCGCCGCGTTTCCACCGCTCCCGCCGCGAGCTCTTCCGCGACAGCGGCGTCGGCTTCGCTTCCATCGCACTCGCGGGGCTCGCGAAGGGCTGGGGGCTGGCGTCGGACAACCCGCTCGCGCCGCGCGCACCGCACTTCGCACCGCGCGCCAAGCGTGTGATCTTCCTCTTCATGCACGGCGGGCCGAGCCAGATCGACACCTTCGACTACAAGCCGCTGCTCGAGCGCGATCACGGCAAGCCGCTGCCGTTCGAGAAGCCGCGCATCCAGTTCGCGCAGACCGGCAACCTTCTGAAATCTCCGTGGAAGTTCCAGCAGCACGGCGAGAGCGGCGCGTGGGTCAGCGAGCTCTTCCCCAGCGTCGCGCAGCACGTCGACAAGCTGTGCTTCATCAAGTCGCTGCACGGGACCAACGAAGCGCACGGCGGCGCGTTGCTCGCGCTGCACACGGGCTCGGCGACGTTCGTGCGTCCGTGCATGGGCTCGTGGGCGCTCTACGGCCTTGGGAGCGAGAACGAGAGCCTGCCGGGCTTCATCACCCTCTGTCCGACGCTCGGCCACGGTGGTGTGAACAACTGGTCGAGCGCGTTCCTGCCTGGCATCTACCAAGGCGCGCCGATCGGGAATGCGAGCGTGCCCGCGAAGCAGGCGGGATTCGCGCATCTCACGAACCAAGAGATCGCGCCCGAGCTGCAGCGCGCGCAGCTCGATCTCTTGCGCGAGCTCAATGGCGAGCACAAGGACAAGCGTGCGGCGGACGCCGCGCTCGAAGCGCGCATCGCTTCGTACGAGCTCGCGTTCCGCATGCAGACCGAGGCTCCGGGCGTGATGGACATCGCGGGCGAGTCGCCCGAGACGCTCAAGCTCTACGGCATCGACGATCCGAAGACCGAGAACTTCGGGCGGCAGTGCCTGCTCGCGCGCCGCTTTGCGGAGTCCGGAGTGCGCTTCGTGCAGTGCACGCACAGCTACAAGTGGGACCAGCACGACAACCTGCTCGACGGACACTCGAACAACGCGCGCGAGGTCGACAAGCCGATCGCGGGGCTCTTGCACGACCTGCAGGCGCGCGGGCTGCTCGATGACACGCTGGTCCTATGGGCCGGGGAGTTCGGGCGCACGCCGACTGCGCAGGGCGAAAACGGGCGCGATCACAACCCGCACGGCTTCACGATCTGGTTCGCGGGTGGCGGCACGAAGCCCGGCTTCAGCTACGGAGCGACCGACGACTACGGCTTCTACGCCACGCAGGACCGCGTGCACCTGCACGACTTCCACGCCACGTTGCTCGCTCTCTTGGGCCTCGACCACGAGCGCCTGACCTATCGTTACGCGGGCCGCGATTTCCGCCTCACGGACGTCTCGGGGCGGGTCGTGAAGGAGATCTTCGCCTGATCCGGCCCTCGCCCGAGCATCGGGAGGCCTTGCCTCTCGACGTTCGAGGCGGCTTGGGCTGAAATCTGCGCCCCTAACGTCATGGGCATCGGCCTCCTCCTGCTCGCGATCTTCGTCGTCGCCGCGATCGTGATGTTCACGCGCGCGCTGCCGGCCGTGATCACATTGCCGCTCATGGGCATCGCGCTCGCATGCGGCGCAGCTTGGATCGACGGCGGCATCAGCCAGCAGGACATCCTGAAGGGTGTCCTCTCCGACGGCGCGCTCAAGCTGCACGAGGCGATGATCGTCTCGTTCTTCGGCGGAGCGCTCTCGTTCGTGATGCAGCGTTCGGGTGTGGCGGAGAGTGCGGTCAAGCAGGGCGCCGAGCTCGTCGGCGCGAACCCGCTTCCCGTCGGCGTGTTCTCGCTCTTGCTCGTCGCGCTGCTCTTCACGAGCCTCGGCGGACTCGGCGCCGTGATCATGGTCTCCATGATCGTGCTGCCGTTGCTCGCGACGGTCGGGCTTTCTCCGGCGGCGGGAGCGGGGATCATCCTGTTCGGCATGAGCCTCGGCGGAGTGCTCAACCCCACCAACTGGGTGATCTACAAGAACCTCCTCGGCGTGCCCGTCGAGGACATCAAGGCCTACGCGCTCGTCGTGTTCGCGACCGTGATGGCGGCGGGCTGCGCCATGATCGTGTTCGAGCTGTTTCAGAGCCGATTGGTGCGTTTCGAGGCGCGCTTCGTCGCGACGCTGCTCGCACTCGTCGCGGGGATCGCCCTCGCAGGATGGGCGCTCGTCGCATCGTCCGGCGGCGACGCGGGCGATGGGACCCCGCCGTGGCTCCTTTGGACGCGCCGCGTCGCGCTCGCGCTGTTCGCTCTCGTGTTGGCGCTCATCGCGTACGACACGTTCCGCAAGATCACGCGTTGGCGTCAGCAGGAAGTGCAGATCCGCGGCTGGGCGTATCTGATTCCGGTCGTTCCGCTCGTTGCAATCCTGCTCTTCGACGTCCCGATCCTCGCTGCCTTCGCGCTTGGATTCGTCTATGCGATCCTCGCGACGCTGCGACCGGGTTCGCTCGCGCTTTCCGTGCGTGCACTGATCGAGGGCGGCGCGAGCGTGATGCCCGCGGTCGTCTTGATGTTCGGCATCGGCATCCTCGTGCAGGCCGTCATCGGACCTGCGGGCTGGAAGGACGCGCACGGCGGCGCGACGTGGCCCGTGCTCGCCGCGATCGAGCCCGTGCTGCGGCAGTTCGTGCCTTCGACGCCGATGGGCTACGTGATTGGGTTCGGACTGGCAGCCCCGCTCGCGCTCTATCGCGGTCCGCTCAATGTCTGGGGGCTCGGCTATGGCGTCACGGCCATTCTGCAGTCGTCGGGCGTGATCCCGCCCGCGGCGATCATGGCGATGATGCTCAGCGTCGGTCAGGTGCAGGGCATCTGCGATCCCACGAATACAGCGAACGTGTGGGTCGCGAACCATCAGGGCGTCGACGTGCAGAAGCTGATGCTGCGCACGCTGCCCTTCGTGTGGGCTGCGGTGTTCGTCGGGCTCGCGGTTGCGGCGGTGCGCTTCTACTAGCCATGCAGCGCCGCCTGAAGATTGGAATCGACGTCGGCGGGACGTTCACCCACGCGGTGGCGATCGACGTCGACCAGATGGAGCTCGCGGGCAAGGCCGTCGTGCCGACGACGCACCACGCCGACGAAGGCGTCGCGCGCGGCGTCGTGCAGTCGATGCAGAAGCTGCTGGCGGAGGCCCAGATCTCGCCGGACGAAGTGGTGCTCATCGCTCACAGCACGACGCAGGCGACCAATGCGCTGCTCGAAGGCGACGTCGCGAAGGTCGGCGTGCTCGCGCTCGGGACGGGCGCTCAAGGCCTGCGCGCGCGCCAAGAGGCCAACGTGGGGACGGTCGAGCTCGGCGGCGGTGCCAAGCTCTTCACCAGCTTCCGGTTCCTCGACACGGCGGGTGGCATCGACGAGGCGAAGGCCCGCGAGCTGCTGGTGCAGCTGCGCGACGACGGTTGCCAAGCGATCGTTGCCGCCGAGCCTTTCAGCGTCGACGATCCTCGCCGCGAAGAGCGTATCTGCGAGCTCGCGCGCTCGCTCGGTCTGCCGGCGACGCCGACCAGCTCGCTCTCGCAGCTCTACGGCCTGCGCATGCGCACGCTGACGGCCGTCGTGAATGCGAGCATGCTGCCGAAGATGGTCGAGACCGCCGAGCGCACCGCGCAAGCCGTCGCTC
>JBIKYW010000443.1:0-3438 GCA_044355055.1 Planctomycetota bacterium
CGTGTTCGTGCTTTCGCGCGCCTTGCGGCGCTTGTCTTCAAAGAACCCGCGCATCAGCGCGCGCACCTCGTCGGCGCACTCGCCCTCCGCGGTCTGGCAGCGGTGGTTCATCCTCGGGTCGGAGAGCACGCTCCCGAGGGAGACCGCGCCGCCGAACTTTGGATCGCGCACCGCCCAGACTACCCGAGCCACCCGTGCGTGGGACAGGGCCCCGGCGCACATGAAGCAAGGTTCGACCGTGGTGTAGACCGTCGCTCCGACCAGCCGCTGCGCGCCGACCACCGCCGCCGCCCGCCGCAGCGCGAGCACCTCGGCGTGGGCCGTGGGGTCGCAATCCGAGCGAGTGCGGTTGTGTCCGCGTGCGACGACCGTTCCGTCGAGCACGACGACCGCGCCTACAGGGACCTCGTCCAGCGCCAAGGCCGCGTGGGCCTCGGCGAGGGCGAGCTCCATCCCCTCGCGATCGCTCCCCACCTTCTCGGCCCGCTGCGAGGCGTCTCTTGTGGAGCCGTCTCGTTCCATGGGCGAGTCAGGGGTCACGGCCGTCGAGGAGTCGCTTCCGGCGCGGGGCGCGGTCCGCGCCGGAGGCGTGTGCTGGTACACCCAGAAGGACTCGAACCTTCAACCTTCTGATCCGTAGTCAGATGCTCTATCCAATTGAGCTATGGGTGCCTAAGGGGGAAGGTTTTTAGAGACCTCCCGGCCGCCTGTCAAGCGCCGAGGCCCCCCAAGCGGCGCGTGGACTCGCGCTCGCGCGGCTGTAGTCTCTTGCGCCATGGCCGAACTGCGCGCTCCCTCCCATCTCATCAGCCTCGCGGACCTTCCTCCGGGACACGTCGCCGACCTCCTCGACCTCTCGATGCGGCTCAAGAACCGCCCCGCCAAGGCGAGCCTCTCGGGCAAGACGGTCGGGCTGCTCTTCTTCCGCGGCTCGCTGCGAACGCGCACCTCGTTCGAGGCGGCGATGACGCAGCTCGGCGGCAACACCATCAACCTCTCGGCCGCGAGCGACTTCTGGGAGCTCGAGACGGCGGAGGGAACGATCATGGACGGGCGCGCGCCGGAGCACGTCAAGGACGCCGCGGCCGTGCTGTCGTGCTACGCCAACGCCCTCGCCATCCGCCCCAAGCCCGCAGGCGCGAGCTGGGAAGTCGACCGACGCGACGCGGAGATCCGCCTGTGGGCGCGGCACGCGCGCGTGCCCGTGATCAACATGGAGAGTGTGCTGTGGCACCCGCTGCAGGCGCTCGCGGATCTGATGACGCTGCGCGAGTCGCTCGGCGAGCTGCGCGGCAAGCGCCTCTCCTTCGTGTGGACGCAGTCCCCCACCGCCGCGAGTCCCGCGGCCGTTCACTCCCTGCTCCTCGCCGCGGTCGCGCAGGGCATGCACGTGCGCGTCGCACACCCCGCGGGCTTCGACCTCGATGGCGAGGTGATGTCGCAGGCGCGCGAAGCCGCGCGTGCGAGCGGTGCGAGCGTCGAGACCTGTGCGAACGCTCAGGACGGCGTGCGCGGCGCCCACGTGGTGTACGCGCGTTCGTGGCACTCGCTCGAGGACTACGGCAACCCGACCTTGGCCGCGAGCCGCCGCTCGCGCGCGAGCGGCTGGACGATCGACGAGCGCCTGATGGCGCTGGGCGAAGAGGCCAAGCTGATGCACGCGATGCCGGTGCGGCGCAACCTCGAGGTCATGGACGCGGTGCTCGACGGCCCGCGGAGCCTCGTCGTGCAGCAGGCCGAGAACCGCCTGCACTCGCAGAAGGCCGTGCTGCAGAAGCTGCTCGGCAGCTAGCCCGCACCGAGCGTCCCGTCGGACAGCGCGCGGCGCCCGCGGCTCCCTTGCCGGAGAACGGGCGCCGCGCGCCATTTTGCCCTGCTTTTCGCGGCCTTCGCGGCGCGACGCCCCGCCCCGCGCGCGCTACCCTTGGCGTCACCCGCGCGCGTGCGGAGCACCCCATGTCGGCACCGGATTTCGTCCACCTCCACGTCCACAGCGAGTACTCGCTGCTCGACGGTGCGAACCGCATCGAGGATCTCGTCAAGGCTTGCGTGGCCGACGGACAGGGCGCGATCGCGCTCACCGACCACGGCAACATGTTCGGCGCGATCGAGCTGTACCAGAAGGCGCGGGCGCAGAAGATCAAGCCGCTGCTCGGCTGCGAGGTGTACATCGCCAAGCGCTCGCGACTCGAGCCGCACAACAAGAACGAGAACGGCTACCACCACCTGACATTGCTCGCGCGCAATCAGGAGGGCTACCGCAACCTGTTGAAGCTGTGCTCGGAGGCCTACATCCACGGCCTCCACACGCGGCCGCGCATCGACAAGGCGTTCCTTTCGCAGCACGCGGCCGGGATCTCGTGCCTCTCGGGCTGCCTCGCGGGCGAGGTGAATCAGCTCTTCCTGCGCGGCGACGAGAAGAAGGCCGAAGACGTCGCGAGCGAGTTCCGCGACCTCTTTGGGCCCGAGCACTTCTGGCTCGAGCTGCAACGCAACGGCATCGACATCCAAGACAAGGCCAACGAGGCCCTGTGGCGACTGCACCAACGCACCGCGATCCCGATCGTCGCCACCAACGACATCCACTACCTGCGGCACGAAGACTGCAACGCGCAGGATGTGCTGCTCTGCATCAACACGGGCGCCAAGCGCTCCGATGAGAAGCGCTTCCGCTTCGACACGGACTCGCTCTTCTTCCGCAGCCGCGCGGAAATGGGCGAGATCTTCCGCGACATGCCGCAGGCGCTCACGGCGACGATGGACGTCGCGGCGCAGGTCGACCTCTCGATCGAGATGGGCAAGTACCACGTGCCCGTCTTCCGCTCCGACACGGGCGAGAGCCCCGACGAGCTGTTCGATCGGCTGTGCGACGAGGGACTGCGACGCCTCTACGGCGCCGAGCACAGCGCGGCGCGCGAGCGGCTCGAGTACGAGAAGAAGGTCATCCGTCAGATGGGCTTCGTCTCGTACTTCCTGATCGTGTGGGACCTGATTCGCTGGGCGCGCGAGAACGGCGTGCCCGTCGGCCCGGGCCGCGGCTCGGCCGCGGGCGCGATCGTGGCCTACGTGCTCGGCATCACCAAGGTCGAGCCGCTCAAGTACGACCTGCTCTTCGAGCGTTTCCTGAACAGCGCGCGCGTGTCGATGCCCGATATCGACATCGACTTCTGCAAGGAAGGGCGCGAGAAGGTGCTCGCCTACACGCGGCGGCGCTATGGAGACGAGAACGTCGCGCAGATCGTGACCTTCGGCACCATGGCCTCGCGCACGGTGGTGCGCGACGTCGGGCGCGTGCTCGACGTGCCGCTCAAAGACATCGACCGCATCGCGAAGAAGATCCAAGCGGGTCCGAATGCTCCGTCCTTGGCCGAAGCGCTCGAGAAGGACCCCGAGCTGATCGCGATCAAGAACGAGAAGCCGGAGTTCGCCGAGGTTTTC
>JBIKYW010000056.1:0-11207 GCA_044355055.1 Planctomycetota bacterium
GGTGTCGAGCTACTACCGCAAGCTCGACTCCCAGAGCGCGCGGGTGCAAGTGGAGCGCTTGGGGACGACGACGGAGGGGCGCGACTTCCTCTCGGCAATCGTCACGTCCGAAGCGAACATGATGCGACTCGCCGCGATCCGCGCTGACGCGGCTCGCATCGCGGACCCTCGCGGCATCGACGCGGCGGAGCGTGCCCGGCTCGTGCGCGAAGCCGTACCGATCGTCGTGATCTCCATCGCGATGCACTCGACCGAGACTGCCGCGCCGCAGTTCGGCATGGAGTTCGCGCACCAGCTCGCGACCAGCGACGCGGAGCCTTGGAGGACTGCGCGCGAGCGCCTCGTCACCGTCGTGATTCCGTGCACGAACCCCGACGGGCTCGACCACGTCTGCGAGTGGTATCGCGGCATCGTCGGCACCGAGCACGAGAGCGCGTCGATGCCCAAGCTCTATCAGTACTACACCGGCCACGACAACAACCGCGATTGGTTCGCGCTCACGCAGGCCGAGACGCGGCTCGTGACGAAGTTGCTCTACGAGGACTGGCATCCGCAGGTTTATTGGGATGTGCACCAGCAGGGTCAGACGGGCGAGCGCATGTTCGTGCCGCCGTTTCGCGATCCGCTGAATCCCAACCTCGATCCGACGATCATGTCGAGCATCAACTTGCTCGGCACGCGCGCGCTCCACGACATGACGCGCGAGGGGCTCTCGGGTGTCGCGACGGGCGTCACGTACGATCAGTGGTGGAACGGCGGGAATCGCAACGTGCCGGTGCGCCACAACATCGTGGGCCTGCTCACCGAGGCCGCGTCCGTGAACTTCGCGAGCCCTGTGTTCTTGGAGCGCTCGAAGCTCAAGGCTCCCGGGGGAAAGGGCGAGTACGCGCCCGGCGTGAACTTCCCGTTGCCTTGGCCTGGCGGCTGGTGGCGACTGCGCGACATCATCGACTACGAGCTGGCATTCGGCCGCTCGCTGCTCCGCAGCTTGGCGAGCGAGCCGTCTCTCTACGTTGAAAACGCGCTCGCTGCTGCGGAGCGCGCGACGTCGAAGGGCCGCGAGGAGGCTCCACGCGCGTGGGTTCTGCCCGCGGACAATCGCGACATCGGTTCGACGCGACGCCTCGTCGAGACGCTGCTCCTCGGCGGCGTCGAAGTGCACATCGCGCAACGTGACTTCACGGTCGATGGCCTCGCGCACTCCGCAGGCTCGCTCGTGATCTTCCGCGATCAGCCCTACGGACAGCACGTGAAGGATCTCTTCGAGACCCAGCGCTATCCCGACGGTGACGCTCCGTACGACGTTGCGGGTTGGACGCTTCCGTTGCTGTTCGGAGTGCAGCGCGTCGAGTGCATCGAGCGACCTGCGGTGGAGGTGGCTCCGCTCCGCCGCGCCGACGAAGTCGATGTTGCGCTCGGCGCATCGAAGCGGAAAGACGCGTCGGCATGCGACAGCGACGAGTGGCAGCGCGCGATCGAGCGCCTGCGCGGCGGCACTGCGTTGCATTTCGATACCAAGCTGGGCAGCTTCGTTTCGGGCTCCTCGGACGGCGTCCTCTCGATCGCGCGCATGCCGCGGATCGGGCTGTACGCGCCCTACACGGGCTCGATGGACGAGGGCTGGATGCGCTGGGTGTTCGACACGTGGAAGTTGCCCTTCGTCACCGTGCGCAACGAGCAGCTCCGTGCGGGCGAGCTCGCGAAGTGGCTCGACGTGCTCGTGCTGCCCGATGTGAGCGCAGCGACGCTCGATCAGGGGCGCGCGCTCGGCAGCGTGCCGACGGAGCTCGCTCGGGGGCTCGAGCCCGAAGGCGCTGTCGCCGTCGAGGAGTTCGTGCGCGGCGGTGGGCGGCTCGTGACGGTGGGGGGCGCGAGTCCGTGGGCGATCGACCTCTTCGAGTTGCCGCTCACGAATGCCGCGAAGGACAAGCCCAAGGAAGGCGAGAACGCGTTTTCGTGCCCCGGCAGCGTGCTTCGTGCGATTCCCGAGCCCCACGCACTCACAGCGGGCCTGCCGGAGTCGGTGGCGGTGTTCTTCTCGGACTCCGCCGCGTGGCGCGTGGAGCCGGATGTTCGCAACCGCTGCACGACGCTGCTGCGCTTCGCGCCGACGCGCATGTTGCTCTCGGGTTGGATTCGCGGCGGCGCGCAGATCGAGGATCGCGCGGCGTGGGTCCATGCGACGCATGGCGCGGGTTCGATCCAGCTCTTCTCTTTCAGTCCGCATTACCGCGGTTGGTCGCAGCAGGCCTTCGGACTGCTGTTCCGCGCGCTGCTGATTGATCCTCGGCGATGAGATTGGTGCTCGCAGGACTGATCTTGCTGGGGGTGGGTTCATGCGCACCGACCTTCGAGCAATCGGCGAGGTCGCTCGGGCGCGGACTCGACGCTCGCGATGTCGAGGTGCAGCACCATCGCTCCTACTTCGACGCAGAGCGCACGCGGCCGCATCGCGACTGGAGCTTCGAGCTGCTTCCCAACGGCGCTTCGCAGCCCCACGGTCGCGACACGTGCCGCTACGAGAATGGTCAACTCGAGTACGAGCGTGAATATCTTCACGGCGAGCCTGTCGGCACGTGGCGCTCGTGGTGGCCCAACGGCAAGCAGCGCTCCGAGGTGCCGCAAAGCCCGCGTACGGCGGAGCTGACGCGCTGGTGGCACGAGAGCGGCGCGCTCGAGTGCGAGGGGCTTGCTGTCGCTGGCTTGAAGCAGGGTGCGTGGAAGCACTTTCACGCGGACGGCGCGCTCGCCGCTGAGGGTCGCTATGCGTCGGGCGCGCGCGAAGGCGAGTGGAGCTTCTACGACGCGAAGGGAGCGCTCGTGGAACAGATCGCCTTCCGAAACGGCGTGCGGCTCGCGAAGCCCGTGGAGCGCTAGTAGTCGCGACGCCCGGCGGCCTTGGCCCAGTCGTCGAAGGCCACGAGTCCCTCTTCGCGCAGCAGCATCGAGGTCGGGAGGCGGCGCGCGTCGATCGGGAGCGGCAGCTCGAGGTAGATGAACTCGTCGTCGAAGCCGGCCTTCGCCGCGTCGACGCGTGTGCATGCGAACACGACGCGTGCAGGTCGCGCCCAGTAGAGAGCGCCCAAGCACATCGGGCAGGGCTCGCAGCTCGAATACACCGTGCAGCCGTCGAGCTGGAAGGAACCGAGCTTCTCGCACGCCGCGCGAATCGCGACCACCTCGGCGTGCGCAGTCGGGTCGTTCCAGACCGTCACGCGATTGTAGCCTTCGGCCACGAGCCGCCCATCGCGCGCGACGACGGCGCCGAAGGGGCCGCCGCCGGTCTTGACGGACTCGCGGGCGAGCTCGATCGCGCGACGGAGAAAGGCTCGGTCGTCGAGCGGCTGCGGGAGCGAAGTCATCGTCGGAGGGAGGATGGCGCGCGAGCTCGCTCGGAACAAGCATCGCGGCGAGCGGCCACGCGGACTCTAGAATCGGCCACTCCTCTCCCCGACTGGAGCTCTCCCATGGCTGTCCTCTTCGCTTTCGCACTGTGCGCCTTTCCTTTCACCGCCGATGGCTACCGTGAGCCGCCCAAGGCCGTCGTCGAGCTCGTGGATGCGCCGGTGACGCCGACGGCGACGATGAGCCCGAGCGGTCGCTGGATCTTGCTCGCGGAGCGTCCGTCGCTGCCTTCCATTGGGGACGTGACTCGGCCCTGGGTGGGGCTCGCCGGTCTGCGCATCGATCCGCGCACGAATGCGCCTGCGCGTGCGAGTTTCGAGACGGGGCTCGTCCTGCGCGACCTCGACGGCACTCGTCAGCGCCGCGTTCCGTTGCCCGAGGGCGCGCGAGTGGGCGCGACGTCGTGGTCGCACGACGACGAACGCTTCGCATTCACGCTCGTTCACGACGATCACGTCGAGCTGTGGAGCTGCGATGTCCTCGCGCTCGCGCCGCGCCGAGTGGCCACCGATCTCAACACGCTCTTCAGCGACTTCGCGTGGATGCCCGATGGCGAGACCCTCGTCTACAAGCGCATTCCGGCCGACCGTGGAGCCGCTCCGGAGGCTCCGGCTGCGCCGACCGGGCCCTCGATTCAGGAGTCGAGCGGCCGCAAGTCGCCGGTGCGCACATCGCAGGACTTGTTGCGAGATGAACACGACAGCGCGCTGCTCGAGCACCTCGCTCAAGCGCAGCTCGCCACCGTACGTGCGGACGGCAAGGAGTCGCGCGATGTGGGCAAGCCCGGCGCGATCCTGTCGTTTCGAAGCTCGCCCGATCGTCAGTTCTGGCTCGTGACGACGCTCGAGCGTCCGTTTTCCTACGTGATGACCTTGGATCGCTTTCCCTCGCGGACGGAAGTCTGGGACGCGCAGGGCAAGGTGGTGCGCACGATCGAGCGGCACGCGCTGCAGGACGCGATCGCCATGGAGGGCGTGCCGACGGGGCCGCGCTCCATCAGCTGGAGAGCGGGGAGTCCGGCGACCTTGGTGTGGGTCGAAGCGCTCGATGGCGGCGACCCGAAGGTCGTCGCGACTCACCGCGATCGCTGGATGCAGCTCGACGTCCGCTCGAACGAAGAGCCGCGCGAGCTGCTGCGACTCCAGCACCGCGCTCGCGGGCTCGTGTGGTTCAAGGATCCCGCGCGCGTCCTCGCGAGCGAGTTCGATCGCGATCGCAAGTGGCTGCGCGCGACGCTGCACGACCTCTCGGGTGCGACCGAGCCCGTGGTGCTCGAGGACCGCAACCAGAATGATCGCTACGGCAACCCGGGCGCGATCCTGACGGAAGTGACTGCCGACGGTCAGCGCGTCGTCCGTCAGGTGGGGGAGTGGATCTTCCGCGCGGGGGAGGGCGATTCTCCCGAGGGCGCGCGACCGTTTTTCGATCGCCAGAGCCTCGCGACGCGCGCGAGCGAGCGACTGTGGCGTTGCGAGTCCGGCGGCTACGAGAGTGTGAGTGGCGTCGTCGCTTCGCAGGGTGAGCTGCCGCGCATCGTGACGCGCCATGAGTCCTCGACGCAGCCCGCCAATCTGCGCCTGCGCGACCTTTCCTCGGGCAGCATGACGCCACTGACCGAGTACACCGATCCGCAGCCCTCGATTCGCGGCATCACTCGCGAGCTCGTCCGCTACAAGCGGGCCGATGGCGTGCAGCTCTCGGCGACGCTCTATCTGCCCGCTGGATACGAGCTCGGCACCCGTCTGCCGCTCGTCGTCTGGGCGTACCCGCTCGAGTTCACCGACGCCTCCACCGCGGGCCAAGTGTCGGGCTCCCAGCATCGCTTCACGACCTTGCGGGGCTACTCACACCTTTTCTTCCTGACGCAAGGCTATGCGGTGATGGACGACGCGACCATGCCGATCGTCGGCGACCCTGAGACCGCGAACGACACCTTCATCGAGCAGATCTCCGCCGCAGCGAAGGCTGCGATCGACTACGCAGTGGAGCGCGGCGTCGCGGATCCCGCGCGGGTCGGAGTGGGAGGCCACAGCTACGGCGCCTTCATGACCGCCAACCTGCTCGCGCACACCGACCTTTTCAAAGCAGGTTGCGCTCGCAGTGGCGCGTACAACCGCACGCTGACTCCATTCGGCTTCCAGAGCGAGCGCCGCACGCTGTGGGAGGCGCCGGAGATCTACGCTCAGCTCTCGCCGTTCTATTTCGCCCACAAGATCAACGAGCCGCTGCTCCTGATCCACGGCGAAAAGGACGCGAATCCGGGCACGTTCCCGATCCAATCCGAGCGCCTGTATCAGGCGATCGCGGGGAATGGTGGCCGAGCGCGCTGGGTCGTGCTGCCCGGCGAGGACCACGGCTACGCGGCGCGCGAGAGCGTGCTCCACGCGCTCGCCGAGATGATCGATTGGTTCGACCTGCACGTGAAGGGCATCGGCGAGGTGCGCTGAGCGCGTCCCAGACGGAGCACGCATTCAGCGGCGGGCGGTCAAAATCTCGCGCGCGTTGCGCAGAAGGCTCGAGCGGTCCGCTGCAAGGCGGTCCTTGCCTTCGGCGCGGGACCATGCGTCGACGCGAGCGGTGAGCGCGCGGAGCTCGGCCGCCTCGCGGGCGTGTCGTTCGAGGGCTCGCAGGGCTCGCGAGCGCGGTCGCAGGCGGGTGTGCGTCCCCAGCGTCCCCAGCGCGAGCGAACCCGGCATTCCCGCGTCCGCGAACTTCGAGAGAGCGCGCGCGCGCTCTTGAACGCGCCCTCGAAGCTGCGTGATCTGCAGGGTTTGGCGAAGCGGGCGAATCGTCGTGAAGCCCGCGCGCTCGATCTCGATGCCCCAGTGCTCCGCGCGACGCTGCATGGCCTGCGCGAGCTCGCGGTCGAGCGACTTCGAGACGCGCATCGAAGCGCGATCGCGCACGGAGAGCACTTCGTGCACCGACAGGCTCAAGACCTGCGCGAGCGCCGATGCGTAGTCGCGCACCTCGATCAGTGCCTTGCGGGCGTCGGCCACGCGGTACACGACGTTGGCGTCGACGGTGAAGACGAGGCCATCGGCGGTCGTGAGTGTCTGCCGCGGCAGGTCGAGCGTGCGCGCTCGCGAAGGGACGAGGCGGATCACTTGGAAGATGGGCACGAGCGGGTAGAAGCCGGGCTCGCAGACCTTCGCGACGCGACCGAAGCTGAACTTCACGCCGACCTGCCCGCTCTGAACGGTCTTGCCAGCGAGCCGCATGACCGCCCAGCCGCTGGCGACGAGCGCGTACACGAGCTCGCGGGTATGGTCCTCCCACGCGAGCAGAAAGAAGGCGCTCAGCCACGCCCACGCCCGCTCCAAGAAGCCCGGATCCGCGCCCTGTTCCAAGGTCTCAGCCCTTGTGCTGCGACTGGATCATCCGACCTTCGTCGTCATCATCGGGAGAGACGTCGGAGTTCTCGTCCTCGTCCTTCTCCTCGGCGTCTCGTGCGGCCTTTTCGCTGTCGAGCGTCGCGAGCAGCGCCCGCGTTTGCGCAGCGAGCTTCGAGCGCGACGGCGGCGTTTCATCGCCGCCGAGCGACACCACCGCGCCAGAGAGCAGCGCGACCGAGCTCGCGTCGGCAAGTCCCGCGTCGCGCAGTGTGCCGTACAGTGCGAGCTTCTCCTTGGCGAGCAGCTCGAGCTGCGTGATCTCCAGAGTCGTCGGGCTGGGCGAGATGTTCGAGAAGCCGAGCTGCAGAATGCGCACGCCCCACTGCTCCTCGATGGCCGCGAGGTCGGTCTTGATCTCCGCCACGAGCGAGGCGGCATCGCGAATCGTGCGGCGATCGCGGCGCCGCACCACGCCCTGCACTGCGAGCACGACGCGGTTCTTCAGGCCCATCACGAGGTCGTCGATCTCGATCAGCGCCTTGCGCAGGTCGACGATCTGGTACATGACCTTGCAGTCGATCTCGTACACGAGGTCGTCGGCGAGCTGGATCGTCTGCGGTTCGAGGTCGAGCGTCGTGTGCTTGGTCTCCTCGACGCGGAAGCGCTGCACGATCGGCCACTTGAAGTGCACGCCGGGTCCCACGACCTCGCGCGCGCGGCCGAGCGTGAACTTGAGGGCGTGCTGGCCGTCGTAGACGACCACGAAGATGCCGGTGATGGCTCCGAGAAAGTCGAGCATGGCAGTGTTCTCTTGGGGCGCGGTGCACTGCGGTGCGCGTCGCGCGGGCCTACAGGCTATCCTCTGCGCCCCCGATGTCCGACCTGCCCCGGATTCCGCGCTCTGCGAGCGATGACTATGCGCCCGAGGCGCTGGCGGCGCGGCGTGCGCTGCTGGAGCGGGTGGCGGGGCGTGCGCTCGGTCATGTGGCAGGTGCGCCGGTCGATGCTGCGTCCGCGCGCGGGAACATCGAAAACCTCGTCGGATTTGTGCAGGTACCGCTGGGAATCGCGGGGCCGCTGCGCGTCGATACCACGGCGGGACTGCGCGAGGTCTACGTGCCGATGGCGACCAATGAGGGAGCGCTGGTGGCGTCCTACTCGCGCGGCATGCGCTTGGTGGCTGCGGGCGGCGGCGCGCGGGCGCGCGTCGTGCGCGAAGGTCTGTCGCAGCATCCGATGCTCGTGTACGACGGTCTACGCGAGGCGCTCGCGGCCGCTGCAGTCGCTCGCGACTCCGAAGCCGAGTTCGCCGAGCTCGTCGCAACGACGACGAAGCACGGGAAGCTCGTGCGGCTCGAGACGGACGTACTCGGGTGCCGGCTGCTCTTGCGGCTCGTGTTCACCACGGGCGACGCCATCGGCATCAACATGGCGGCGCGCGCGGCGGACCTCGTGAGCGCGGAGCTGGGGCGTCGCACGAATGCGCGCGAACGCTACGTGCACGGCCAAGACGTCGAGAAGCGGGCTAACGCGCGCGCCGTCGTCGAGGGCCGCGGCCGCAGCGTCGTCGCCGAGGCCGTGGTGCCGCGCGCGGCGCTTGCGGAGCTCGCGCGCGCGACGCCGGAGCAGCTCGTGGCGATCCAAGCGACGTACTCCAGCGGATTCGCACAGCTCGGCACGCAGAACTGGCTCGTACAGGCCGCCAATGGCCTTTCCGCGGTGCTCCTCGCCTGCGGACAAGACGTCGCGTACTTGACCGAGTGCGCGCAGGGCCAGCTCGACTTCCGCGTGACGCCCGAGGGCGATCTGTACGCGAGCGCCACCTTGCCGTCGCTGCTCGTCGGCACCGTCGGCGGTGGCTCTCAGAAGGGCACCGCGGCGGAGTGCCTCGCAGTGCTCGGATGCGCGGGCGCGGGGCATGCGAACACGTTCGCGGAGCTCCTCGGCGCGACGGTGCTCGCCGGAGATCTCTCGCTGATGGCGAGCTTCTGCGCGCACGAGTTCGTCGCCGCGCACGAGCGGCTCGGAAGGAACAGGCCGACCCATGAAGGTTGAGTCGAAGTCGAGCGCGCGTCCCGAGGCGTGGGTCGTCGCCGCGTGGCTGATCGTGGCAGCGGAGCTCGGACTCGCGGTCTTTCTCGGTCTCAAGCGGCCCGGCGTGGCGCCCGTGAAGGCGTATTTGTACGGACCGTGGCTGCTCGCGCTCGCGGCGTTCGTCGTGGGCCTCGTCGGGCTCATCCTCTCGATTCGGCGTCCGCCGTTCGGTGCGACGCAGCGGCTCGTCGCGTTCGGCTTGCTGTTCTTCGTTGTCGGCACCGCGAGCTACGGCTTGCCGTTCCCTGCGGCGCGCAGCACGCGGCCGACGCTCGCGCGCATCCGCGTCCCCGTGGAGGGGGAGTGGCGCGTGGCGTGGGGGGGCGTCGACGATGCGAGCGCGATTTGGCGCACGCGCCCGGATCGCAGCTTCGTGTACGTGCTGGTGAAGGAAGCGAGTGGTGCGACGCGCGGCGCGGAGGTGCTCGCGCCCGCGAGCGGCAAGGTCGTGCGCGTCGTGAACGACGTGCCCGACGACGGCGCGCTGCACGCGGATGACTTGGGCAATCACGTCGTGATCGAGCTCGCTTCCGACGAGTTCTTGTTCGTGTCGGGCCTCGAGCGCGGCTCGATCTCCGTGTCGACGGGCGCGACGATCGAAGCGGGCGCTCCGCTTGGACGCGTCGGTTTCTCCGCGTTCTCGCCGCTGTGTCCCGAGCCGCAACTCGGCCTGCACGTCCAAGACACGCCCGAGCCCTTCTGGGGCCAAGGCATCCCCTTCTATTTCTGGGAGAGCGCGCTCAACGGCCAGCGCATGCCGCGCGCGGCTCCCGCAGGCCGCGGCTGGTTCCCGGGGCGCGCGCTCGCCGGCGACACCGTGCGTCACGAGCCCTAGAGTCGAAGCTCCATGCGACCCACGAACGATCCCGCGCGCGAGCGCTATCGCGAGGCGGTGCGGCCGTTGCTCGACGAGCTCGCGGCAGCGGGCTTCAAGGTTCACCAGTTGCCCGAGCTGCGTCGCCACGGCGCGCGCGCGGCCGCCGTGGTGCCTTCGCTCGTGCGTGCGCTCGAGCATGCGGAAAACCCCGACCTCGTGCTCGAGCTCGCACGGGTTCTCGCGGTGCCGTGGGCGCGGGAGGGAGCACTCGCGCCCCTCCTGCGAGCCTTCCGTCACACGCCGAACTCGCCCCCGGCGCCCAAGGCGGCGCTCGCCGCGGCGATCGAGACTCTCGCGGACGACGCGGTCGAGGCGGACCTCGTCGAGCTCGCCCGCGCCAAGCAGCACGGCAACGCGCGCGAGCTCTTGGTGCTCGCGCTCGCCAAGCTCTCGTCACCGCGTCTCGTCGATGTCGCCGCGAATCTGTGTGCGGATCCCGGCGTCGGCGGACATGCGCTCGCGACGCTCCTGCGGCTCGTCGAGCGCCATCGCACTCCGATCGAGACCGCGGTCGTGAAGCCCTTCCTGCGGGACGGTCGCGCTTGGGTGCGCCGCGACGCGAAGGCCCTGCTCGCGGTGCTCGAGACGCTGCCGCCCGCCTGAGCGCGGTCGCCCCGCCGACGCTACGCTCTCGCCCGCTTCGCACCGAGCGCTCCCCCGTGAACCCGACCCTCCTGCTCGCGATCGCGACCTTGGCGCTCGTCGTCGGTCCCTTGCTCGACCGCATCTCGCGGCGCGTGCCGTTCCTCCCGGCCCTGATCGACGGGGCGACCATCGGCGGCATCGTGGTGCTGTCGTTCTTCCACCTGATGCCGGAGGCCGGCGCGCACTTGGGCTGGTGGGCGCTGCTCTTGCTCGCACTCGGCCTGCTGCTCCCGATCTGGGCCGAGCGCTTGCTCGCCGCCGGCGGCGAGAGCCTCAAGGTTCCGGTGGGCGTGCTCGTGGTGTTGCTGCTCGTCACGCACGAGCTGATCGAGAGCGCCGCGCTCGCCTCGAAGGTCAACGAAGAGCGCGTCGGCCTCGCGACCCTGCTCGTCGTCGTCGGACATCGACTCCCGCTCGGACTCCTCTTGTGGGGCCAGACCAAGCGCCGCTTCGGTCGCATGGGCGCGGCGCTGGCGCTGCTCGCGATGGCGTCGCTCACTTGGTTCGGCCCGCTGTTCGTCCCGATCAGCGAGGGCACGTTCACCGCGGTGCTCTCGGCGCTGCTCGCCGGCGGCCTCCTGCACCTCGTGCTCCAGCACGCGCCCGCTTCCGAGCACACCCACGAGCACGAGCACGAGCGCCACTTCTGGGCCGGAATCGGCACGGTGGGGGCGGCGTGCTTCTTCGTGCCCTACCTCGCGGCGGGGGGCGGCAGCCACGGCCACGGCCATGAGCATGCCCATGGCGAAGACGTTTCCGCGCTCGCGGGGCGCCTCGGCGAGCTGGTGGTCGAGACCGCGCCCTACTTGCTCGCCGGCGTGCTCGGCGCCGCGCTCATCGAGGCCTTCGTG
>JBIKYW010000057.1:0-11181 GCA_044355055.1 Planctomycetota bacterium
GTAGGGGCCGAAACCATTGGGAAGGAACTTGGTCGCAAACACCCACTCGCGCAACGGCGGCCGCCACGGCTGCGCGAGGTAGGGCGTCAGGCTGATGCCGTCGATGCGCCGCAGCGTCGACTGCGAGACGGCGCTGACTCCGCAGAGCTCCATCACCGTTGGAAATAGGTCGACGGAGTTCACCAGTGCGTGGCACTGGCTTCCCGGGTGAGCAACCGTCGGCCCCGAGATGATGAGCGGCACGCGCACGCCGCCCTCGAAGAGCGTTCCCTTGGCACGTCCCGACACCGCGGGCGCCGACACCACCTCGTTCGGAGAGCCGTTGTCACTGAGGAAGATGACGGTCGTCCGCGCGCGCACGCCGGGATCCATTCCGGCGAAAAGGCGGCCGAGCTCGCTGTCGAGCGCCTGAACGCTGGCGCGGTAGTGAACCGGAGGCGACGCCGCGGGAGCGCCCGAGAGGGCGTAGGTGTGGAGACTGGCAGGCGGAATGTGCCACGGATCGTGCGCCGCGTTGAACGCGAGATACATGAACCAAGGCTCACGCATCTCGCGCGAGCGCTTGAGCGCCGCGTTCACTTGCTCGGTCGTGCTATAGGTCGTGCTCGTGAGTGCGACACCGTTCCGAATCGTCGTGTGGTTGTAGTAGTTCTGCCCGATGTAGAGATTTCCAGCGGTTCCCTCGAACCAGCCGAAGCCCTGCAAGTTGGGCGCGAGCGAAACGTTGAACGGCGGCGCGGTCAGATGCCACTTGCCGACCGCCGAGCTGTCGAAGGTCCACGGCGCGAACGCGTCGATTGCCTCGGGGATCGTCACCTCCGCGGGCTGCAAGGACGGCTGGGGAGCACCGCTCGGAAAGAGGAAATTCCCGATGCCCGTTCGGAACGAGTACCGGCCCGTGAGCACGCACGCGCGCGTAGGTGAGCACACCGGGTCGGTGTAGGCGGCCTGAAAGCTCACGCCGGAGGCTGCGAGCGCGTCCAGCGTCGGCGTGGGCGGCGCATCGGGATGACCGCTGAAAAGGCTCACCATGTCACAGCCGACGTCGTCGGCCATCACGAGGAGCACATTGCCCGGCGTCGAGGCCACTTGAGGCTCGACAGCGAGGCCGGCGAGGAGCGCGAGCATCAGCATGACGGGAAGGCGGTCGGGCGACCGCGACTTCCAGTCTAGGCGCTCCCAAAAATCCGTGGGGTACGCGCCATGTCCCGTGCCCCTACGGGGCCCGCGAGGTCACCGTCAGCAGCGCTGACCCGCGCGCCGCCGCAGCAGGAACACCGCGGTCGCAAACGCCGCCACCAACGCGACGACGAGGAGCTCTTTCGGGCTGAACATCACGAGCGCAGCCACAGGAGCCCCCAGACTGCCTCAGGAGCCCGCTGCCGCCTTCAGGAGGTCGAGGCTGCGATTGGCCCAGTTCTCCAGAGGAGCGACGTAGAGACCGAAGCCCACCGTGGCCAGGCCGAGCACGGTGACAAAACCCGTGAGCAGCGGAGCGGGCGCCGCGTCGGCCTCCGCCGGCTTGCTCAGGAAGAGGGCCTTCGCCACGCGCAGATAGTAGAAGAGGCTCACGACGCTATTGAGCGCCGCGACGACGACGAGCCACATCAGACCCTCGTCCACGCCCTCGACGAACAAGAGGTACTTCCCGTAGAAACCGACGGTCGGGGGCAGACCCGTGAGGCTCACGAGGAACGCCACCATCACCATCGAGATGAGCGGCGCCTTGAAGCCCATGCCCTTCAGGCTGTCGATCGTGTCCGAGCCGGTGACGCCCTCGAAGTAGACGAGGAAGCCGAACGCCCCGAGGTTCATGAAGTAGTACGCGGCGAGGTAGTACATCGCCGCCGAGAACCCTTCGCGCGTCATGCACGCGATGCCGACCATGACGTAGCCCGCGTGGGCGATCGACGAGTACGCGAGCATGCGCTTCAGGCTCGACTGGCGCAGAGCCGCGAAGTTGCCGAGGGTCATCGTGATGGCTGCGAGCAGCGCCAACATCAGCGTGACACGCTCTCCGTAACCGCCGAGAGCGTTGCCGCTTTGCCCGACGAACAGGGCGCCGAGGAAGCGCAAGAGGGCGCCGAAGCCCGCTGCCTTCGAGGCTACAGCGAGGAAGGTCGTCACCGGCGTCGGCGCGCCTTCGTAGACGTCCGGCGTCCAGAAGTGGAACGGCGCTAGCGAGATCTTGTAGGCGAAGCCCGCGAGGATCAGCACGGTGGCGATGCCGAGCGGGATCGGATTCGCGCTCACCTGCGCGAGGAGGTTCTGGCTCGTCGCCATCTGCGCGAGGTCGATCGTCCCCGTCAGGCCGTACAGCAAGCTGATGCCGTACACCATGATGCCCGTGGAGAGGCCGCCGAAGATGACGTACTTCATCGACGCCTCGGCGGACTTGCGATTGCCCTTGTGGAAGCCCGCGAGCGCGTACGACGAGAGCGAGAGCAGCTCGAAGCCCAGCACCATGAGCAGCAGGTTGCTCGTGCTGACCATGAAGAAGATGCCAATCGCGGCGCCGAGCAGGAGGAAGTAGTACTCGCCGACGCCGCTCTTGCGCTCGCGGCGATCGTGCATGACGTAGAGCACGACCACAGCCAGCGCAGCGACCGTGAAGAGCTTGAAGAAGTTCCCGAACTGGTCGATCGAGACCATCCCGAAGGCGGTGTGACTCTCGGTGCCCCACTGGCCGAAGAGGAACCACGCCGTCGCCGCGAGACCCGCGAGCGACAGGTAGCCGACGCGCACCGACTCGCGTCCCTTGACGACGAGGTCGAACACGAGCGCGGCGAGCGCCGTGACCGTCAGCACGATCTCCGGCGCGATCGACGCGAGCCCGTCGAGGTAGGGGTTGTTCACGGTGCGCTCCGGCCGGGCCTCAGCCCTGAACCTTCAGGATGTTGATCAGGTTCTGCACGCTGGGGTGCATCCAGTCGAGCAGCAGGTACGGCAGGATTCCGAACAGGACGCACAGGAACAGGAACGGCGCCTGGCAGAAGACCTCGCGGAAGTTGATCTCCTCGATGCCTTCGTACTTCGCGTTCTTCTTGCCGAGGAACACGCGCTGCATCGCGTAGAGCAGGAACGCGGCGGTGAACACGATGCCGAGCGTCGAGATGAGCACGAGCACTTGGAAGCGCGTGTCGGCCGCTTGGAACGAGCCGACGAGCGTCATCGCCTCGCTCACGAAGCCCGCGAGACCCGGCAGACCGAGCGCCGCGAAGAAACCGAGCGTCGTCAGCGCCCAGTAGCGCGGCATCAGCTGCGACAGACCGCCGAAACCATTGAGGTCGCGGTGGTGGGCGCGGTCGTAGATCACACCCACGATGAGGAACAGCGCGGCGCTCGACGTGCCGTGGTTGAACATTTGGAGTACGGCGCCTTCCATACCCCACACGGTGAAGGCGGCCATGCCGAGCAGCACGTAGCCCATGTGGCTGACCGAGCTGTACGCGACCATCTTCTTGAAGTCCGACTGGCCGAGCGCGACGAACGCACCGTACACGATGCTGATCACGCCCAAGACGCCGAGGATGAACGCGGACTCGTGGAACGCATCCGGCGCCAGCGGGAAGCACGCACGCAGCATGCCGTAGCCGCCGAGCTTGAGCAGGATGCCCGCGAGGATGACCGAGATCGGGGTCGGCGCTTCGACGTGCGCGTCCGGGAGCCACGTGTGGAACGGCCACACGGGAACCTTGATCGCGAAACCGACGAAGAGGAACCAGAAGACCCACGTCGTGAAGTCCATGCCGAGCAGCACGCCGTTCGCCGGCAGGCTCGTGCCGAGCAGCTTGCCGCTGACGGCGAGCTCGGTGAGCTGCGGGATCGAGAACGTGCCCGAGTCGAGGCGCAGCGCGACGATCGCGACGAGCATCAGGACCGAGCCGGCCAGCGTGTAGAGGAAGAACTTGATCGCCGCGTACTCACGCCGCGGACCGCCCCAGATGCCGATCAGGAAGTACATCGGCAGGAGCATCACCTCCCAGAACACGTAGAACAGGAACAGATCGAGGCTCACGAACACGCCGAGGATGCCGACCTCGAGCATCAGGAGCAGCGCGTAGTAGGCCTTGCCGGCCTTCTCCATGCCGAAGCTCGCGATCACGCCGACGAAGAGCAGCACGGTCGTGAGCCACACGAGCGCGACCGACAGCCCGTCGATGCCGACGTAGTACTGGGCCTTGATCGAGTCGATCCAGTCGATGCGCTGCACGAACTGCGCGCCGAGAATGTCGCCGGTCGCACGCGCGGCTTCGATCTCCGCGAGCGACTTCTGCTCGAAGCCGTCGAAGTAGAGCCACGTGCCGAGCACCATCGCGAGGAACGTGGCCGCGAGGCTCACGCCCTTGATGGCGTTCATCGAGGTCTTGGGCAACAGCAGGATCACCGCCATACCGATCAGCGGGAGGAAGGTGATCCAGGTCAGGATCTGGGACTGCATGGGGAGTGTGGGACGTCTGCGATCCGACTAGAGGAGAATGAGCCAAGCGGCGAGCGCGAGCCCGCCGAAGACAGCGAAGGTCGCGTACTGCTGCACGCGGCCCGATTGGAAGAGACGCACGACCGACCCGAAGGTCTGCGTGAACATGCCGACGCCGTTCACCGCGCCATCGATGACGACGCGGTCGAAGGCGGCCGAGCCGCGGCCGAACGCCATGCCGATGCGACCGACGAGGTTGACGGTCGCGTCCACCACGTTGCGGTCGATCCAGCCCAGGAAGTTCGCGAAGTGCATCGACGCGCCGATCACGCTCACGTCGGGCTGGTAGCGGGGCTCGTCCTTGCGCTTCATGTCGACCACGATCGCGGTGCCGAGCGCCTCGTCGACGAAGTACTTGCCCTTGACGACCTCATAGATCGCGTGGATCGAGTGCGTGATCTTGCCGGCGACGCGCTGCGAACGTTCCCAGCCGCGGCCGTAGATCAGCCACGCCACGAGGATCCCGAGCGAAGCGACGGTCAGCGACACCGAGAGCGCCACGATGTGCGCGAGGTGCGCCGCGTGCTCATCCACGGCGATCTTCGCCGCGAGCTTGTCGCCGATCTCCGCGCCGTAGAGCGACTGGAACGAGACGCTCTCCTCGAACCACGTGTGCGCGTGCTCCCAGAACTTGAGGCTGTGCACCGGGTCCGCCAGCCAGAAATGGCCGCCGAACACGCCGAGGAAGGCGAGGATGCAGAGCGCCACGACCATCGGCAACGGCGACTCGTGCGGGTGGGCCGCGTGGCCGTGGTCCCCGTGCGCGTCGTGTCCGCCGTGGTCCTTGGCGTGAGCCTCGTGCCCGTGGGACGCGTGCGCGCTCGCCGCGTGGGCGTGCGCCGGAGCAGGATGGCCGTGAGCCGCGTGCCCGTGATCCGCGTGCCCGTGCGCTCCGTGACCGTGATCACCATGAGCGTGATCGCCGTGCCCAGCGTGCCCGTGGTCGTCGCCGTGACCGTGATCGTGACCGTGATCGTCATGCCCGCCGCCGTGGTGCGCGAAGGGGCTCTCGACCGTGCCCGGACGGTAGCTGTCCGAGAAGGTCATGAAGATCATGCGGAACATGTAGAACGCGGTGCAGGCCGCGGCGATCGGCAGGCCGACCGCGGCGAAGAAGCTCGCGCCCGTGAAGCGCCCGCCGAGGATTTCCTCCCACGCGCGCAGGATGATCATGTCCTTCGAGTAGAAGCCCGAGAAGAACGGGATGCCCGCGATCGCGATCGTCGACGCGAGCATGCACGCGAACGTGATCGGCATGTACTTGCGCACGCCGCCCATGTTGCGCATGTCCTGCTCGTGGTGGCAGCCGTGGATCACGGAGCCAGCCGAGAGGAACAGGCACGCCTTGAAGAACGCGTGCGTGACCATGTGGAACAGGCCCGCGACGACGCCGCCGAGGCCGATCGCCGCGACCATGAAGCCGAGCTGCGAGATCGTGGACCACGCGAGCACCGCCTTCAGGTCGTAGGCCGTCGTGCCGATCGTCGCCGCGAAGATCGCGGTGATCGTGCCGACGGCGGCGATGACGTTCAGCACGTCGGGCGTGAACATCGGGTAGCAACGCCCGAGCAGGAACACACCGGCCGCAACCATCGTCGCCGCGTGGATCATCGCGCTCACCGGCGTCGGACCCGCCATCGCGTCGGGGAGCCAGATGTGCAGCGGGAACTGCGCCGACTTGCCGATCGTGCCGCCGAAGATGAAGAGGCCGCCGACCGTCATCCACAGCGGGTACTCGCCGGGGTGCATGGCCTGATGGCGCGCGATCTCCTCGAGCGAGAGGCGCCACAGCTCGGTGAAGCGGAACGTGTCGAA
This sequence comes from Planctomycetota bacterium, assembly GCA_044355055.1. Lineage (GTDB taxonomy): Bacteria > Planctomycetota > UBA1135 > UBA1135 > F1-120-MAGs118. Next base: position 6,296 of record JBIKYW010000057.1, read on the forward strand.
CTTCCAGAAGAAGATCACCATGCCGACGAGCAGGCAGGTGTCGCCGACGCGCGTCGTAAGGAAGGCCTTCTTGCAGGCCTTGGTGGCCCACTTGTGGAAGTAGCCGCTCGACGGGTCGTGGCTGAAGTGGCCGATGAGCAGGTAGCTCATCAGACCCATCACTTCCCAGAAGATGAACAGGAACAGCAGGTTGTCCGAGAGGACGAGCCCGAGCATCGCGAACGTGAACAGCGAGATGTTCGCGAAGAAGATGTGGTAGCGGGGCGTGCCGTGCATGTACCCGATCGAGAACAGGTGCACGCAGAAGCTGACGACGCCGACGACCATCAGCATCGCCGCGCCGAGCGGGTCGTAGAAGATCGCGGCCGAGACGTTGCTCACGCCGTTGGCGATCGTGTCGCTCGAGTAGAACCAGTGGAACCACAGGCCCGCCTCGTCACCGGAGTGGTGGCGGAACTCTTGGCCGTGGTACGCGGCCCACAAGGACTTGGCGAACATCAGCACCGTGATGCTCGCGGTGGCGAAGAGGCCGCCGGTCAGGAGCCAGTCGCCCTGTCGGGGCAAGCGCTTGCCGACCGAGATCTGGATCACGTAGCCGACGAGCGGCAGCACGAACGCCAAGAACAGGAGCTTGAAGTCCTGTGCCGGGTCGAACGCGAGGAAGTGGGATTCCGCGGTCATGCGTGGGACTCTGCGTTCGCGCTCACTCGCGCAGGAGGTCGGCCTCGGCGGGCTTCACCGAGTTGAACAGGTGGAACACGTTGAGCACGATCGCGAGGGCGACCGCGGCCTCCGCAGCGGCGAGGATGATCACGAAGATCGCGAACATGCGCCCGTCGAGGCTGCTCGTGGCGCCCGCCGCCTGATTGAAGCGGTTGAAGGCGACGAAGTTGATGTTGGCGGCGTTGAGGATCATCTCGATCCCCATCAGCACGTAGAGCACGTTGCGCCGCACGAGGATCGCGACGATGCCGAGCGCGAAGAGCGCCGCCGACACCGCGATGTAGGCACCCAGACCCATCAGCCCTGCGCTCCTTCTTCCTGCAGGTCGACCTTGCGGCGACGCGCGACGTACACCGCAGCGACGAGCGCGACGGTCAGCACGATCGCGGCGAGCTCGAAGGCGATCGAGTACTGGTCATAGGCGAGGAAGCCGACGCCGATGCGCTCGGTCGCGTGCTCGGGCTCGGCGAGCGTCGCCGCCTGTACCCAATTCACGGTCGAGGCGACCTTGGCCGCGACGAACGCGACGCCCGCGCCGACCGCGACGAGTCCTGCGAGGACACGCGGCAGCTTGCGCTCGGTGAGGTCCGGCGGGCTCAGCATCACGCCGAACAGAATCAGCGCGAGGATGCCGCCGACGTAGATCAGGATCTGGCTCATCGCGAGGAAGTCCGAGCCGAGCAGCAGGAACAGGCCCGCCGTGCCGCCGAACGTCCCGATCAGGCAGAACGCGCTGCGGACGACCGAGCGCTCCCAGATGCACACGAGCGAGCCGCCGAGCACGAGGATCGCAAACAGCGCGAAGGCTGCGCCGTCGCCGCCCGCGAGGAACGTGCACGCGCCGAGCGCGGCGAGCGAGCCGAGCGCAACGAGGCCGTAGAAGAGCTTGTCGGTAGCGTCCATCTACTCCCCGTCCCCGTCTTCAGCCTTGGAGTCTTCGACCTTGACGCCGGCGGCCTTCGCGGCCTCCTTCGCGGCCTTCTTCGCCTCCGCTTCCTTCATGCGGATGCGCGCCTCGCGCGCCATGCCCTTGAACGAGAGCAGGTCGTGCTTGAACTCCGAGCGGTCGAAGGTCACGAACGCGTACTCGGTGCCCATGTGGATGCAGTCCTTGGGGCACGGATACACGCAGAGCTCGCAGAACATGCACTTCTGGTAGTCGAGCGTGAAGCTGATCCACTCCAGCTCCTTGCCGTGGCGCACAGCCTCCATCTCGATGCAATCGATGGGGCACGCGCGCGCGCAGGCGAGGCAGTTGATGCACTTCTCCTGCTCGAGGTAGTGGATGCCGCGGTACCGATCGGGGATCGGCATGCGCTCGTCGGGGTACTGGACGGTGATCGGCTTCTGGAGCATGTAGCGCCAGGTGATCTTCATCCCGACCAGCGTCGTCTTGACGCTGTCCCAGATGTTCTTGACGTAGCCCTGAGCGGTTTCGGTCTGTTGCATGGTGCTAGCCCAAAAGCGCCTGCTTGCCGGCTTCCCAGAGAGCGGCGCCGATCGCGCACACGAGCGCGAGCGGCGTGAGGTACTTGTAGCCCATCGTCATCACCTGATCGACGCGCACGCGCGGGAGCGTCCAGCGCAGCCACATCATCAGGAAGATGCCGGCGAACGACTTGACGAGCAGCGTGAGGCCCGCGACCGCGTGGTACGGGATCGCCTGCAGGTTCAGCTCCGTCGCGCCGCTCGCACCCTTGACGAACAGCTCGCGTCCGAAGAACTCACCGGCCGCCCACGTCAGCGGGCTCTCGAAGCCGCCGAGGAAGAACACCGCCGCGAGCGCGCTCATCAGGAACATCGCGGCGTACTCCTCCATGAAGAAGAACGACCAGCGAATGCCTGAGTACTCCGTCATGAAGCCTGCGACGAGCTCGCTCTCCGCCTCGGGGAGGTCGAACGGCGCGCGCTTGGTCTCCGCGAGCGCTGCGATGAAGTACAGCACGAACGCGGGGAGCATGAACGGGTTCTTGAACATGAACCAGCCCATGCCGTACCAGCCCGACTGCATCTCGCTCGCTTCACGCATGTTCAGCGTGCCCGCGACCATGACGGGCACGAGCAAGGCCACGCCGAGCGGAATCTCGTAGGCCACGACCTGCGCGGCCTCGCGCATCGCGCCGAACACGGTCCACTTCGAGTTCGAGGCCCAGCCCGCCATGACGACGCCGATGGTCGTCATCGAGCTCATGGCGATCACGAAGAACACGCCGAGGTCGATGTCCGCGAAGAACACGCCGGGGGCGAGCGGATAGGCCGCCATCGCCGCCACGATCGCCGCGAGCACGAGCGCGGGCGCGAGCATGAAGAGCACGCGGTCCGCGTCGCGCGGAATCATGTCCTCCTTGAGCAGCAGCTTCACGCCGTCGGCGATCGACTGCAGCCAGCCGTGCCAGCCGACGTACATCGGGCCGTAGCGGCACTGGATGTGACCGGCGACCTTGCGCTCGAGCCACACCGAGAACATCGCGATCAGCGAGATCAGGCCCATGACGATCGCGACGCCCGTCACGGCGGCGCCGAGCCACAGGGCCCACATCGGCAGGTACGCGCCGAGCGCGGCGACCAAGCCTTCGAGGAACGCGTTGCTGCCGCTGCCGACTTCGACGGCCGCGGACTGCTGAGCGAGTGCGAGAGCGGGCGTCATCACCGGTCCGTCTCCCCGACGACGATGTCGGTCGAGCCGATGATCGCGATCGCGTCACCGACGAGCGCGCCCGGCAGGATGTCCTCGAGCACGGCCAAGTTGCAGAAGCTCGGGCCGCGCACGCGCGTGCGCACCGAGACCTTGCCGCCGTCGGAGACGACGTAGTGTCCGAGCTCGCCGCGCGGGTTCTCGATGCCGACGTAGGCTTCGCCCGCGGGCACCTTGAGCGTCTTCGGCAGCTCGCCGATCACGGGGCCGTCGACCATGTGGTCGAGGCACCAGCGCACGATCTTGATGGACTCCATCATCTCCATCACGCGCACCCACGAGCGGTCCCAGCAGTCGCCGAGCGCGCCCATCTCGCCCTTGGCCACGGGGATCTTGAACGCGCCGTCGCGCCAGATCTCGCCGTAGCACATGTAGGGCATGTCGCGGCGCAGGTCCCAGTCGATGCCCGAGCCGCGCACCATCGTGCCCGTGAGGCCGAAGTCGAGCGCCATCTCGCGCGAGATCACGCCGACGTTGGCGGTGCGCTTCACGTAGATCTGGTTGACGAGCAGCAGATCGACGTACTCCGGCCACTTCTGCTCGAACACGTCGCAGAAGCGCGCGACCTCCTCGAACCAACCCGGAGGCGCGTCGTTGAACACGCCGCCGATGCGGATGTAGCTGTACGTGAGGCGCGCTCCGCAGATCTTCTCGAAGAGCGCCATCATCCACTCGCGCTCGCGGAAGCAGTAGAGGAACGGCGTGAACGCGCCGATGTCGAGGCCGTACGTGCCGAACGCGACCAAGTGCGAGCCGATGCGGTTCAGCTCGGCGCAGATGATGCGGATCAAGGTCGCGCGGCGCGGGATCTCGACGCCGAGCAGGGCTTCCACGGCCAGCGAGTAGCCGAGGTTGTTGTTCATCGACGCGAGGTAGTCGTAGCGGTCGGTGTACGGCAGGTACTGCAGCCACTCGACGTTCTCGCCGATCTTCTCCGCGCAGCGGTGCAGGTAGCCCAAGTGGGGCTGCGCGCCGGTGACGAGCTCACCGTCCGTGCGCATGAGCACGCGCATGACGCCGTGCGTCGCGGGGTGTTGGGGCCCGAAGTTGATCTCGAGATCGGGCGTGCGGATGTCGACCGTCACCTCGCCCGCGTCCGTTTGGCGCAGGCGGGTGCTCGGCGGCATCGTCTTCGTGACTTCGTTCGCCATGGTGTTCGCGGCCTCACTCGCAGGAGATGCCGTGGTACTCCTTCGGGAACTCGTAGTCCTTGCGCAGCGGCGAGCCGACCCAGTCGTCGGGCAGCAGAATGTTGCGCGGGTCGGGATGCCCCTCGAACACGATGCCGAACATCTCGGCGCACTCGCGCTCGTGCCACTGCGACGCGCGGTAGACCGGCACGAGGCTCGGCAGCTTCGCCGCGCTCTTCGGCAGGAGCGCCTTGATCGCGAGGCGGTGGCGGAACTTGAGGCTCAGGAGCTGCACGTTGACCCACAGGTCCGCGCTGTCCTTCGACGGATCGGTCGCG
>JBIKYW010000446.1:0-3419 GCA_044355055.1 Planctomycetota bacterium
CGCTCGATCGCGCGCGTCGAGCGGCGCGGCGGGCTCGCCCTCATCGGCGACGGCGCCACCGACCTCGAGGCGGCGCCGTCCGCGCGCCGCTTCGTCGCCTTTGGAGGAGTCGTCCGACGCAAAGACGTCTTCGCCCGAGCCGTCGTGACCTGCGACGCACCGGACCTCGCTGCGCTGCTGCCGTTGCTCGTCGCCACCGACGAACTCGAAGTGCTCGCACAAGACAAGCGTCATCATCCCCTGCTCGTCGCGGCGCGCGTCGCGCGCTGATCCAAGCGGAGAACTCCCCATGAAGCTCTGGATTCCCGGCCCCACCGAAGTGCGCGCTTCGCTGCTCGCAGAGTGCGCGCGTCCCATGATCGGTCACCGCTCCGACGCGATGGCCAAGCTCCACGACCGCATCGATCCGCATCTGCGGCTCGCATTCGGCCTCGAACCCTCCGCGGGCTCGGAAGCAGCCGTGCACACGTGCAGTGCGACCGGGCTCATGGAGGCGAGCCTGCACGGCACGGGCTGTCGCGTGCTGTGCGTCGTCAACGGCTCGTTCTCCAAGCGCTGGGCCGAGATCGCGCAGGTCCTAGGCTTCGAGACCGTCGTTTTGAAGAAGGCCTTCGGCGAGGCAGCCAGCCCCGAGGAGATCGACCGCACGCTGACGGAGAAGGGCCCGTTCGATGCGCTCACGCTGATCTCCAACGAGACGTCGACGGGAGTCCGCACACCGCTCGCAGGAGTGGCGAGCGTGATGCGTCGTCATCCGCAGACCCTGTGGCTCGTCGACGTGGTGAGCTACTTGGCGGGGATGCCGCTCGACTTCGATGCGCACGGCATCGACTTCGCGTTCGCAGGTTCGCAGAAGGCGCTCTCGCTCCCGCCGGGAATCACGGTCTTCGCGGCGTCGAAGCGCTATTTGGAACGAGTGCGCAAGGGACGTCGCCCGAGCTACTACCTCGATGCAGTGCGCGTCCTCGATGGCCACCGCGAGCGAAAGACTCCCGCGACCCCGTGCATCCCGCTCTACTTCGCGCTCGCGCAACAGCTCGAAGACATCACGAATGGCGTGACCCTGCCCGAGCAAGACCGAGTCCTGAAGGGCCAAGCTGCTTGGACTGCTCGCTACCAGAAGCACGAGCGCATGTATCGCACGACCGAAGCGTGGGCTGTGCGACACGGACTCGAATACGTCCCCGCGAGCGAGCACCGCTCGTGGACGGTGTCGTGCATCAAGAAGGGACCGCTCGACGTGACCAAGCTGCTCTCCGAACTGAAGAAGCGCGGCCAGACCATCTCCAACGGCTACGGAGACTTGAAAGACGTCTCGTTCCGCATTGGCCACATGGGCGACCACACCGAATCGGATCTTGCCGCACTTCTCGCGGCGGCGGACGAAGTCCTCGCCAGCGGATCCGCACGTTGAACGGAACACGCGCACTGTGCCTGCTCCTGCTCGGCGCGTGCGCGACGCCCGAGCCGCTTGCGCCGCAAGCGCAGCTGCTCTTCAACGGACGAGATCTCTCGGGCTGGCGTGAAATCGGCGACGCGCGCTGGGACGTCGACGGCGGCGAGCTCGTCGGCTCGATCGGCGGCGGCTCGCAGAGCTTCCTCGCGACGACGGCGGACTACTCCGACTTCGTGCTCGAACTCGAGCTCCGCAACGAACTGCCGGGAAACTCCGGGATTCAAGTGCGCTCGCACCAGAACGAGAAGGGCCGCGTCTACGGCTATCAGATCGAGATCGACCCCTCGGAGCGCGCGTGGTCGGGCGGCCTTTACGACGAAGGACGGCGCGGCTGGCTCGCGAACCTTGAGAGCCGCCCTGAGGCACGCGCGGCGTTTCGCAAGGGCGAGTGGAATCGCTACCGCATCGAGCTGCGCGGCGAACGCATCCGCACGTGGGTCAACGACGTCCCCGCCGTCGACACGACGGACGACGTCGACCGCTCGGGCTTCATCGCCTTGCAGGTGCACTCGGGCAACAACACGCGCATCCGCTTTCGCAACCTTCGCCTGACGCCGCTCGACTAGCGCGTCAGGGGAGCTCGCTCACGTGCCACGGCCCGCGCCGCGCGGCGGTCTCCTCGCGAACCTTGCGCACGAGCTCGGGCGCGACGGGCTCCGCACCATGGTTCCACGCACGACGGATGTAGGTGAGCACACTCGCCGTGTCCTCGTCGTCGAACGAGTGTGAGGGCATCTCGGAATCCCACGTCACTCCGTCGAGCGTCACCGGCCCACGCAGACCATGGAGGACGAGCTTCGCCACACGTTCGGCGGAACCGAGCACCCAAGGCGAGTTCCGCAGCGGCGGCGCGAGCACGATGTCGCCGCGGCCCGAGACTTGGTGGCACGCCGCACAGGTCTGCTCGTAGATCGAACGACCGCGCTCGAACCGCATCCACTCGCTCGCATCGAGTTCGCGCGGAAACAGCCCTTCGCTGTTGGGCTTGCCCCGCCAAACGAGCGCCTCGGCAAAGGCGAGCGCCTCCGGCAGATCGTCGACGCTCGGAGGAGGTTCTTGCGAGAGTGCGATCGGGCGAAACTGGCCTCTCGCATCCTTCGCACGCGCGGCGAGCGCCCCCTTCGCTAGAGCCTTCCGCCACAACGTCGGCACGCGCGCGCCCTTCAGCTCTCCGCGCAGCACACCCTCGACGATCGCAGCGACGAACGTCTCGCCCCCATCGTTCACGGCGCAAGTCCCGAGGAGTTCGACGAGCGCGAGCGCATCCGGTGTCGTCAGAGCCGCGCGTTCGACGCGCGAGAGCATGTGCTGCAGGAATTCGACTTCGCGTCCTCCAAGCCCAGAAACGATCGCTCCGCGCCGCGTGGCATCGAGCGCACCGCTCGAAGTCACCTCGACCAACGCGTCGAGCGCTCCCGGCGTGCGCAGCTCGCCCAGCGCAAGGATGCGCGCGAGCGAAGTCCCCTCGCTCCGGTCTAACCGAGCAGGCTCGGGGAGCGGCTCGAGCAACGCTGCCAAGTGCGGGCGAGCCCGATCGTCGGACTTCGCGGACACATCCCGCAGCACCTCCTCCGCGTCGCGCGACGACGCGCCCTCCTCGGCGAACAAACGCTGAGCCGTCTGACGTGTCCAACGATTCGTGGACGCGAGCGCCGCGCCGAGCTCGGTCCACGAGCAATCCGCAAGCTGCACTCGCTTTCTCGGCTCGGCGTCCCGCGCGGTCACGCGCCAGATGCGCCCACGGTCGGTCGGCTCTTCGAGACCGCGTTCCTCCATCTGCGCGCGCAGCCAGGACGTGACGAAGAGCCGGTGCTGAATGACACCGCGGTACATGTCGACGACGTACAGCGCGCCATCCGGCCCCTCGGAGAGGTTCACCGGACGGAACCGCTCGTCGTACGACTCCATCAACACGCCTCCGCCCGCGGCCGTTTCCACCTGCGGAAGCGCGTCGCCACGGTGC
>JBIKYW010000445.1:0-3419 GCA_044355055.1 Planctomycetota bacterium
CGCGCGCAAGCTGAAGGAGAAGCTCCCCAACGTCCGCATCGTCGGCGTGGACCCCGTCGGCTCGATCCTCGCGGGCCCCGGTCCGATCGGCACGTACAAGGTCGAGGGCATCGGCTACGACTTCATCCCGGACGTGCTCGATCGCGGTCTCGTCGACGAGTGGGTCAAGAGCGAGGACCGCGAGTCGTTCCTGATGGCGCGACGCCTCATCCGCCACGAGGGCCTCTTGTGCGGCGGAAGCTGCGGCTCGGCGGTCTGGGGTGCGGTCGAGATGGCGAAGAAGTACGGCCCGAACAAGCGCATCGTGGTCGTGCTCTCCGACTCGGTCCGCAACTACATGACCAAGTTCCTCGACGACCAGTGGATGCGCGCCAACGGCTTCAGCGAGAGCCTGTGGGAGACGAACTCCGTGGCCGACCTCGTGCGTGCGATGCCGCGGCGCAGCGTGTTCACGGCCTCGAGCGCGGACACGGTCGCGGACTCGGTGCTCCTGATGAAGGAGAAGGGCGTCAGCCAGCTGCCGGTGCTCGAGGACGGGAAGCTCGTCGGCATCGTGACCGAGTCGGATCTGCTCGGAAAGCTCGTCGAGGGTCGCGCGAGCCTGTCGAGCTCGGTCGCCGAGGTCATGTTCCGCAAGGTTCGGACCGTGGCGGAGAGCGACGACGCGGGTTCGCTCACCAAGCTCTTCGCCGAAGGCATGGTCGCGCTCGTCGTCGATGACGCGCAGCACCTGAAGGCCATCGTCACGAAGATGGACCTCGTCGATTACTTGACGCGCAACATCGAAAAGAAGTGAGCGACGCGCCGTGGCGGCGCAGAAAATCACGCTCGATCCCGACGTCGAGGTCCGCGGTCAGACGCGGCTCGCGCCGCGTTGGAAGGTGATTCTCCACAACGACGAGACCACGACCTTCGAGTTCGTGATCCAGCTGCTCGTCACGCTCTTCAAGAAACCGGCAGCCGAGGCCGTGCGGCTCACTTACGAGGTGCACAACGAAGGCAGCGCGCTGGTCACCGTGACGTCGTTCGAGCACGCCGAGCTCTACTGCGAGCAGGTGCGCTCCCTCGCGCGGCCGCGCGGCTATCCGCTCGTCGCGACGATGGAATCTGCGGACTAGGCGCCCGCGTCGGGCAGCGGCTTCGGACGCGTCGCCAGCCACGCGGCCGCGAGGATCGCGCCTCCGCCCGCGAACGTCGTCCAGGGCGGAACTGCGTCCCCAGCGATCGTCCACGCGAGCAGGAGCGTGAAGACAACCTCCGAGAGGCCCGTCACGGCCATCGCGACCGCCCTCCCATGTCGATACGCGTGTGTGTTGAGCAGCTGGCCGAGGGTGCCGAGGACCGCCGTCGCGGCGAGGAGCCCGAGATCGCGCTGGGTCCATTGAATGCCGTGGCTCAGCCAGCGCGTCACGACCAGCGGCGTCGTCACCAGCGCGACGAAGGCCATGAAGAACGCAACGACAGTGAGCGGGTGGTCGGTCGCCGTGAGCTTGCGCACCGAAAGCAGCGCGAGCGCCGCGGTGAAGCCCGCCGAGACCGCGACCGCGAGCCCCCACGTCGTCTCACCGCCTTGGGGCCGCAAGGCGAAGAGGGTCCCGACGACGCCGATTGCGACCGCGAGCTTCGCTCGCCGATCGGGCCACTCGTTCAGGAACGGTCCGACGAAGAGCAGCATCCACACCGGCGCCGCATGGCGCAAAAACGCCACGGTCGAGAGCGAACATGCGCCCTCGTGCAGCGCGACGAACTGGCCAGCGATCGAAAGAAAGCCACACACCGCGCGCGCTGTGTTGAGCTTCCATGAGCCCCAGCGGGCAGCGCTCCCTGCACGGCGCAGCAGGAACCAACACACGCACAGGCCGACCGTGCTGCGCGCGAAGAGCGCCTCGAACGAGGACACACCCGGCGAGAGCAGCTTGACGCACACGTACATCCCGGAGAACGACAGGCTCGCGCCGAGCGCGAGCCAGCGCGCCCGCGCGAGCTCTTCGCGCGCCTCGTCACCAAATCCGCGTCGCACACTCGCTCCGTGCGCTCAGCAGCGCAGCGCCTCGCAGAGCTCGATCAAGCTGCGCACCTCCAAGGTCGGAACGGCGTCCGATCGAACGGGGCGCGCCTCGCGGTTGACCCACGCGACGTTCCAGCCGAGCTCCAAAGCCGGTCGAATGTCGTGAAAGAGACTCGCGCCGACGTGCAGCACGCGCGACTTGTCACGCTGGCTGCGTTCGAGTGCGGCATCGAAGTGTGCTCGGGCCGGCTTGTACGAGCGGGTCTGCTCGGCTGTCACGATGAAGTCGACGTCCGTTCCGATCCGATCCAAGCTCGCGCGCAGGACGCGTGTCTCGACGTTCGAGAGCACCGCGACTTGATACAGCTTCGAGAGCCGCTCCAGCGCAGCCCGAGCTTCCTCGAACGGCGGCCACGTACCCATGCTCTCCACGAACGCGCGCTCTTCCTCCGGCGTCGTCTGTCGATCTTGCTGCTGCGCCGCTTCGCGCAGGCTCGAAGCGAGCTTCACCGAGTAGGGGGCGTAACCCCGCAGCACTTCACGCTCGTCGAGCGCTTCACGATCGTGCACGAGGCGCTCTAGGTCGCAGCCGCGCAGGCTCTCCAGCGTGGCGCAGGCAGCCCGAACGCCACCGGACCAGTCGATCAGCGTGCCGTAGCAGTCGAGCGTGATGAGCTCGATGCGGTTCCAGTCGAGGTTCTTGCGCATGTCTGCGAGGGATCTGAGCGCATTCTGCGCTCGAGCGCCACCGAAAGCGCGAGCGTTCCGACCCACCCAAAGCCCAAAGCGTAGACGGCAAGGAGCACAGCCCAAGTCCACGCTCCCGCGTCGACTGCACGCCAAACGCCGAGCAACGCGTGGGCAGCGAGCAGCCACTCGACGAGCAACGCGAGTTCGAGGTCTGGCGCCTCACGCCGCGCCCGATCAGAACCGCGCTTGGGTGTTCGTTCGAAGCTGCCTGTCCCGAGAAAGAGGCCGCGCAGCGCCGCAAGGGATAACGTGGCGCTCATGCCAGCGCCCAGAAGGATCGCGAGCACCGCATCCTGCGCGCGACGAAGCGTCGGTTTTCCCAACGCAGCCTCGGCGCGCTCGTAAAAGAACCACAGAACGGCGAGCACTCCGAGAACGAGCCACGCGAATGCGTGGCCGAGCGCGTCGAAATCCGCGTGCGGTGCGAGCAACCCGAGCGAAAGCACCGCCGGATGCGCACCGTGCGTCACGAGGTGAATCGTCGCTTCCAACTTGCTCGCGAACGGAGCGCGCGCACGCCAGATCGAGGGAATCAGCTTGCGCGCCGCCTGCACCGTGCCGCGAGACCACCTTCGCTGCTGCGTCTTGAACGCCGAAATCGTCGCGGGCAGCTCCGCCGGAACTGCAACGTGGGCCGCATACTCGAAGCGCCAGCCCGCAA
>JBIKYW010000058.1:0-11158 GCA_044355055.1 Planctomycetota bacterium
CGCTTGACGCGGCTCTACCCAGAGGAAGGCCGCCAGCGCTTCGAGTCGCAGGCGCTGCGTACTCGTCTCGACCTGGAGGAAGGCGAGCTCTTCTTGCTGCGGCGCGACGGTGCAGCTGGGTTGGTCAGGCGCGCTGAAGTGCGCGATGAGCATGGACTCGCGCTCGCAACGATCGAACGAGAAACGAGCGCTCCCGTCGGAACCTTGTTCTCGACTCCCCGCGGAGTCGTGCGCGGCTCTGCGCGCGAGTGGGTGCTGTGGGGCCGAGCCCCGCACGGAGCGGCGCGCGCATACTTCGACGGAGTCGAGGCGGCTGCGCTGGAGTCGACGCGGATCGCGCGCTCCGAGCTGCGCGGGCCGCTCGCGCACGTCGGGGTCTCCTCTGGCGAGGGGAAGAACGCGGACGCTCGGACGTCCGAGGGCTCGTCGCGGGAGTGACGCACCTTCCATGCTTCGAAGCGCCATCCTTTTCGCTGCTGCCGCTGGGTTGGCGGCTTGCTCGCCCGATGCGCCTCCGCAAGCGAGCGAGAGCGACGCGCTCGCTGCCTCGCAAGCTGCGGAGTTGGAGCAGGTGCGCGTCGAGGGCGAGGCGCTGCGCGCGCGGGTCGCGGAACTCGAGAGTGAGCTCGTTCGAGCGCGCTCGTCCCGCAACTGCGAGGAGCACGGCCCCGAGATTCGTCGACTGCGCGCGGAGCTCGCCGCGCTCGACGAGCGACGCGTCGAACGCGAGCGCGAGTGGCTGCGTTTCCTGCGCAACCTGAAGGAGCTGGGCTTGCCCGAGCCCCAACCTCAGCACGCGTTCGTGCCGGACGTGCCTCCCGAAGAGCAGCCCAAGCCACCGGATCCGCCGCCGATCGACACTGCAAAGCTCGAGCGCGAAGCGGCGCTCGCGCGCAGCCTGCGGGCGCTCGTTTCGGTCGAGGGGCTCACGTCGCTCGACCTCTTGGAGGCGGGCCACTTGGGCGAGGGCTGGCTCGGTCCCGTGCTCTTCCGCGTGCTCGATGCACGCGGACGTCTCGCAGGATCGCTCTACGCCGAGCGGCTGCGGCTCGAAGGCAGTCGGGCGGCGCGCACGCTGACCCTCGTGTTGGAGTCGGGGTATGAGATGCGCGGCGGCGAGCGCGTGGCGTTCGGCCCGGGCAGCGCGCTCGACGGAACTCCGATCGAGGGCGGGGTGCGACGGCTGGAGATCCTCGACTGCGATCCCACGCGCTGGGCGGAGCCGCTCGGCGAGCTGTTCGGACAAGCTCCGCCTCCGCCGGTTGTCGACGATGGGCGCTGGAGCCTCGTGTACGTGAAGGGTGCGCTCAACCGCCTCTTGCGCTTGGATGCCGCGAGTGGGTATTGGCGCGTGAAGAGCCTGAACGGCGTGCTCGACGGTGCGCTGCGCGAGGTGCATCTCGAAGAGCTCGATGCGCGCGGCGCACTGCAGCGTCGCGTCTTTGCGGACGTGCTGCGCATCGTCCGGCAAGAGAAGGGTTTCTTGCTGGAGCTCTCCGAGGGCGCGCAGATGCGGGGCGAAGAGAAGACACCCTTCCTCGACGGCCGCTTCCGCATTTTCTTGCCGCGCGCCTCGCACGCGGAATGGGGTGCGGCGGTTCTGCCGGGGCTCGCCGAGCCCGACGAAGCGGCAGCCCCGCCCCGCTCCGGTTGACGCTTCGCGCGCCCGGGGCGATAAGGGGCGCGTGAGCGAGTTCTTCGACGCTGCTGCCAAGCCGTCCGCGCCGCGCGCGTGGACCGTCTCCCAGCTCACGCTGCGGATTCGCGGCATGCTCGAAGGCCTCGGGCGCGTCTCGGTCGAAGGCGAAGTCAGCGGCGTGAAGCCCGCGGCGTCGGGTCACGTCTACTTCGATCTGAAGGACCTCGACTCGAAGGTCTCGTGCGTCATTTGGCGCAGTCAGACCGCGACCGCGCTGCGCGCGCCGCTGCGCGAGGGCGACAAGGTCGTGGTGCACGGCAAGCTGGAGGTGTACGCGCCTCGCGGCACGTACAACATCGTCGTGAATCGAGTCGAGGCCGCGGGCCTCGGGACTTTGCTCGCGCAGCTCGAAAAGCTCAAGGCGGAGCTGCGCGCGCGCGGCTGGCTCGATCGCAAGCGCGAGATTCCGGCGCTGCCGAAGCTCGTCGCCGTCGTCACGAGCCGTGACGGAGCGGCATTTCAGGACTTTCTGCGCACGCGCACGCTGCGCTGGCCTCTCTATCCGGTCGTGCTCGCGCACACGCCGGTTCAGGGAGTCGGAGCCGCTGTGAACATCGCCGCGGCGATCGCGCGCGCGGGTGCGAGCGGCGCCGATGTGGTCGTCGTGACGCGCGGTGGCGGCTCACTCGAAGACTTGTGGGCCTTCAACGAGCTCGCGGTTGCCGAGGCGATCTGGAACTGTCCGGTGCCGGTGGTCTCCGGCGTGGGGCACGAGACCGATACGACCCTGTGCGACTTGGTGGCGGACTTGCGCGCGCACACGCCGACGGATGCGGCGACTCAGGTGATTCCCGACCGGCGGGAGCTCGAAGATGCGCTGGAGCGCGGCGGAAATCACCTCATCGAGGCGATCAGCGCCGTACTGGAGGCGCGCGTCGAGCGGCTCGAGCGCGCCGCGCAGTCGCGCGTGCTGCGGGATGCGGGCTGGATTCTCGAGGATCGGCGCGAGCGCGTGGCGCGGCTCGGTTCGCAGCTGACGAATGCGATGCGCTCCCTCGGCGAGCGCGGAGTCGGGCGACTCGCGGAACTTCGCCGACGCTTGGAGCGCCGCAGTCCTGCGCAGCAGCTCGCGCAGCGCTCCGCACGCGTCGGCGTAGCCGAGGCGCGGCTCGTTGCGGCGTCGGCGCGGGCTCGGGAAGGTGCGGCGGCCCGCTTGGCGAACCTCGCGGGACGACTGGAAGCGCTCTCACCGCTCGCGGTGCTCGCGCGGGGCTACTCGATCACCTTTGTCGAAGGCCGCGACGGCGCGCTGCGGAGCACGGAAGGAATTTCCCGAGGCGCGACGCTGCGCACTCGCATGGCCGACGGCGAGGTGCGTTCGACCGTGAGTGAAGTGCGGCGCACGCCGGACCGATGAGGAGCGTGTGCGAGTCGTCGCGATCGTCGTGAACTGGAATGGGGGAGCGCAGACGTTGCGTTGCCTCGAGTCGCTGCTCGCGCAGGAGCCTCCGCTCGCGAAGGTGATCTTGGTGGACAATGCGTCGAGAGACGGCTCGTGTGAGCAGATTCGACGCGAGCTTCCGCAAGTGGAGGTGCTCCAGAGCGGCGGCAACCTCGGCTACAGTGGCGGAAACAACTTGGGTTCTCGTCGAGCGCGCGAGCTCGGCGCGGAGGCGATCTTGATCGCCAACAACGACGTCACCTTCGAGGACAGTTGTGTCGAGGGTCTCGTGTACGCGTTGCGCGACGATGCGACGCTCGCTGCGGTCGGCCCGCGCGTGCTCTTCAGTGACGAGCCGCGCCGTGTTTGGGCTGCGGGCGGGATGCTGACGTGGCGCCAGAATCTGTCGGATCTGCGCGGCTTCGGCGAGCTCGACGGCGAGCAGTTTCGCCGCACCGTCGCGGTCGATTATGTCCCGGGCTGCGCGGTCCTCTTGCGTGTGAGCGCGCTCGACAGCCGGGATGTCTTCGACGATCGCTACTTCGCCTACACCGAGGACGTCGACCTCGGCATGCGCCTGCGCCGTGCGGGGCACAGGCTCGCCTGTATCGGCGCGCAGCGCGCGTGGCACGCACCGTCGAGCTCGACCGGCGGCGGCTACAACCCGCGCCGCAAGTACATGATGGGCGTCAACTCGGTGCACTTTCTGCGCACCTGGGGCGGCGCGCGCGAGTGGCTGAGGTTTTGGGTCTACGACGTGCTGACGCTGCCCCTGCTCATCGTGGACGGATTCTGTCGCGGCAACTCGAAGGCTCCGCTCGCCAAGGCACTCGGGATCTTCCACGGACTGCAGGGCCGACACGTCGGCCCCGAAACCGTGAAGAGCGGCGCGACGCCCTTGTGGTGAAGCTGCGGCGCCGCGAGGGCGCTGCTCAAGCCAGCGGGTAGCGCGATTCCTTGCGCAGGCGCGGGACTTCCTTCTTCACGCGCGCGAGGAGCTTCTTCACGAGCTCCTCGCGGCGCTCGAAGAGGCGATACCCGGCGCGTTCGCGCAGATAGCCCTTGGCCGCGGGGTGCTTCTTGAAGAGCTCTTCGCGTCCCATGCGCTCGGCCCAGCGCTCGAAGCGCGCGCGCTTGTCGAGCAGGGCCTTGGTGAGGAACGGCATCACGATCGAGTAGTCGCACTGCATCGACTCGGTGGTCTTCTTGTAGACCGTCTTGTCGACCTTGCCCCACGTCACAGCCTCGGCGGGCGGACACGACGAGAGCGATCCGTCGGTGACCGGCGCCGTGGTGATCTGGATGTCGTACTGGTAGCCCTCGACCTCGCTGAGGCCGAGCACTTGGCTGAGCGCGGGCTCCGGCTGCAGGTTGAAGTTCTTCGGGACTCCGCCGCCCAAGATCAACGTGCCGAGCTGGCGCGTCTGGGACTCGCGGATGCCCCAGAAGTGATAGGCGCAGCTCTCGAACACCTCGGCGTGCAGGTCGAGGTCGAAGCGGTACTCGTCGCCCTTCGCTCCCGCGGCCTTTTCGATGGCCCACAGCGCCATCGAGTTCAGGAACACGCTGCCGTCGCCCGGCGCACCGACGAAGATCGGAATCTGGAGGCGGTGGCACTGGGCGAGCAGACCTTCGCTCACGCCGTTCTTGCGCTCTTGCGCCGCGTAGAACTTGCCGAGAAGGTTGCGGAACTCGGTGCCCGTCATCTTGCGCTGGAACTCGGGCCGCTTGAGCAGCGCACGCAGGAAGCGGTCTTGGTCGAGCAGCACGTCCTCGTCGAAACCGACGTCGGTGACGCGGATGATCGACTCGTCGCGCAGAGCGCCGTCGTCGCCGAAGATCGGCACCTCGTGGAACGGGTGCTTGCGCGCGCTGTCGAGCGCGCGGTGGCCGTCGTGGTAGCAGACCGCGTCCGTCGTCGAGACGAGGCAGAACCAGCCCGTCTCGAGGAGCGGCGAGAGCCACGTGTAGTGCTGGCCCGAGACAGTGACCGGGCCCGAGATCGAAATCGTCATCGGCAGCCCCTTGCCGACGGCTTCGTCGAGCAAGGTCCACACGCGGCGCAGGTAGGCCGCGCCGAAGGCAGGCAGCGCGCTCTCGAAGACTCCGTCGAGGCTCTCGATTTCGTGGACGGGGCGGGTGACGAGCTCGCGCTTGTCGGCGGAGGCGGGGCAGGAGGAGCGTTCGTCGCGGCGGGTGGGGGACATGCGGAAGGCCTTTCGAGGGCGGGGAGTGTACGGGGCACGGGGGACGCGACCAACGTCGCGGGGCGCGTTCCCGTGGCTCAGGTCTCCGGCTCCGGGGATCCGAAGGTCCTTCCCATGGCCCGTCGCATCCTCATCACCGGCTGTCCCCGCTCGGGCACCGGCTACATGGCCGCGCTGCTCACCCGACTGGGCGCGACCTGCGGCCACGCGGCGCACTTGAACCCGGCGAGCCTCGAACTCGGCGTGCCGCCTTGGCCCGAAGGGCTCGCCGCAGAGGCGTCGTGGTACGCAGCACCCTACGGCGAGTCGCTTCCGGCGGGAACGGTCGTGGTGCACGTCGTGCGCTCGCCGGCGGCGGCGCTCAGCTCGCTGTGGCGAGCGCGCCTCTTCCGCACGCGCAGCGTCGACCGCGCCTACCTCGAGCGCCACGCTCCCATGTTGCTCCATGGCACGCCGCTCCAGCAGACGGCGCGCATCTGGACGGCGTGGAACGAGATCGCGGAGACGAATCACGACACTTCGGGCCTGCGCTACGTCCGCGTGCGGCTCGAGCACCTCGACGAGGCGGCACTGCGCTGGATCGGCGACCTCGCCGAGCGCGAGTTCGATCCTAGCCTCGTGCGCAAGGCGCTGGTCGAGACCGCGCGCGCGGTTCCGATCGAGGTTCCCAACGAGAGCGACGCACTCGCGGAGTGGGGCATGTTGCGCGGCAGCGACATTCTGCTCGGCATCGACGAGCTCGCCGCGCGCTACGGCTATGGCCGAGCGGCCCTGAGCGGGCGGCTCGTCAAAACGGTCTAGACGCTATCCTGCGCACGGTTCGCTTCGGAGCACGACCCCGCCATGACGCAGTTCAACGATCGCGCGCAGGAACGCTACTTCGTGCAGGACTATCGCGCCAAGCGCCGCATCGAAGGCGTCGAGATCGTCGAGTTGAAGCGCTTCAACGACGACGGCGGCGCGATGACGGAGCTCGGGCGGCTCGACGCGGGACTGCATCACGCACTGCCCGGCTTCACGGTCCGGCAGGTGAACTACAGCGTGATCGAGCCGCTCGCGATCAAGGCCTTCCACCTGCACCAGCGCCAAACCGACGTGTGGTTCGTACCGCCGACCGACAAGCTGCTGCTCGTACTCGCCGATGTTCGCAAGGGCTCCCCCACGGAGGGCCAAGTCCAGCGTCTGATCCTCGGCGATGGAAACTCGCGGCTCGTGCGCATTCCGCCGGGCGTGGCGCACGGCTGTCGCAACCTGCGGCCCGCGACGACCAGCCAGATCCTCTACTTCGTCGACGTGCAGTTCTCCACGGACGAGCAGTGCGACGAAGGGCGCATCCCGTGGGACCACTTCGGCGCGGAGATCTGGGACGTCGCGCGCGAGTGAACGACGCCTAGGTTTCCAGCGCACGTCGCAGCGCGTCGAGTTTCGGCTCGATCGTCGCGGACTCGAAGCTCTCCGTCGACGGCTCCTTCAGCAGGTTCGCGGTAAGGATCGCGACCACGCTCTCCTCCGGCCCGATCACTCCGCGCCGCACGAGCTCGCGCGCGCCCGCCACTCCGGCGGCGCTGGCGAGCTCGCAGCCGATGCCCGCTCGATCGACCGTTCGCTTGGCGAGGTCGAGCTCCGCATCGCTGACCGCGAGCACGTGTCCGTGCGTCTCGCGGATCGCACGCTCCGCGCGGCTCCAGCTCACGGGTGCGCCGATGCGAATCGCTGACGCGCGCGTCTCCGCTGTCACGGTCACGCGCTGAGCCCAGCCCTGAGCGAAGGCGCGCGCGAACGGCGCGGCGCCCTCGGCCTGTACCGCGAGTAGGCGCGGCGTGCGGTCGATGAGCCCGAGGTAGCGTGCCTCGCGCAGCGCCTTGCCGAATGCCGAGCAGTTGCCGAGATTGCCCGCGGGAAACGCGATCCAGTCGGGCGCGCGCCACCCGAGCTGCGCCAACAGCTCGAACACGATCGACTTTTGGCCTTCGAGCCGAAAGGGATTGAGCGAGTTCACGAGCTCGACCTCGCCGGTGCGAGCGAGCTCGCGCGAGAGGCTCATGGCGTGGTCGAAGTCGCCGCGCACGAGGATCGACTGCGCACCGTAGGCCGTGGCCTGCGCGAGCTTCGCAGCTGAAGTTTTTCCCGCGGGTGCGAGGATCGCGCACGGAATCCCGGCCGAGGCCGCGTAGGCGGCGAGACTGGCCGCAGTGTTGCCCGTCGATGCGCACAGAAGCCTGCGCGCCCCGCTGGCCTTCGCGCGGCTCACCGCGACGGTCATGCCACGATCCTTGAAGGAACCGCTGGGGTTTTGGCCCTCGTGCTTGAGCTTGACCTGCTCGACCCCGACGAAGCTCGCCACGCTCTCGCTGGCGTACAGCGGTGTGTTGCCCTCGCGCAGGGAGACGACGGCTTCGGACGGAAACTGCGGATACACGAGCTCTCGAAAGCGCCACACGCCGCTGTCGAGCGGCGGCGCCGAGTGCAGGCCGCGGGCGTCGAAGACCTCGCGACCGACGAGTCGAAACGAGTGCTCGACCTCGAACAGCTCGCCGCAGGCACACTCGTAGCGCGCGCTGGAGGCTTGCTCCTCCGCCCCACACGCAGGGCAGCGCAAGATGGCCATCGCTAGCGCTCCTCGACCTCGATCCAGCCGTCGCGCTCACGCACGGAGAAGCAGGTGGCGGGCTTGCAGCGCATCGCGCCCGCCGAGCGCCCGGTGGAGAGTCGGAAGCTCGCTCCGTGCCAGCGGCAGGTGACGACGCCGTTTTTCAGGTCGCCCTCGGACAGAGGGCCGCCGGAGTGGGGACAGTGGTCGTCGAGCGCAAACAGCCCCTCCGCGGTGTGGAAGACGGCCACGAGCTTGCGACCGACCTCGAAGGCGCGCGCGGAGCCCGGCGGCAGGTCCGCGAGACGCGCGACCGGGACGAACTTCGGCTCGGGGGAGTCCATGCGGGGCCTCTTCACGCTACCGTACCGCACGGCAAAGTCCCCTGCGGTTCCCTCCCGATGTCTCCGAAGTCGCTCTGGCCGATCCTCCTCGCCCTCGCCTCGTGCGTCAGCGTGCCCCCCCTGTACGAGACGCGCCTCGTCGACCTCTCGCACACCTACACGGACGTGACCGACGACTGGCCGGGGGAGCCGCCGTT
Source organism: Planctomycetota bacterium (assembly GCA_044355055.1). Classification (GTDB taxonomy): domain Bacteria; phylum Planctomycetota; class UBA1135; order UBA1135; genus F1-120-MAGs118. The sequence continues at coordinate 8,419 of JBIKYW010000058.1, forward strand.
CCGCTACCAGCGCAGCGCCGCGGTCGGCCTCGACGGCCGCTGGCTCGCCACCGGATCCATCGCGGGCTCCGAGCTTGCGGGCACCCACGTGGAGGCGCCGATGCACTACGCCGAGGGGCGGCACGGCGCGAGCGAACTGCCCTTGCGCCAGCTCGTGGGTCCGATCCGCGTCCTCGATGTCAGCGACGCGTGCGAAAAGGACCCGCGCTACGCCGCACAGCTCTCCGACCTGCGCAAGCACGAGCGCGACCACGGTCGCATTCCCTCCCGCGCCGTGGTGCTCGTGCGCACGGACTGGGACCGCCACTGGGGCACCTCCGAGCGCTACTTTGGGCCCCTCGACGCCCCTCGTCATCCCGGCGTCTCCATCGAGCTCGCGCGCGAGCTCGTCGAGCGCGACATCGACCTCGTCGGCATCGACGGTCCGAGCATCGACACCTCCGAGGCTTCCGAGCTGCCCGTGCAGCGCCTGCTCGCCGAGCGCAACATTCCGGGCTTGGAGAACCTGACCGCACTCGACCTTCTGCCCGCGCTCGGCGCCACGCTGATCGCGCTCCCACTCAAGCTCGACCGCGCGGGGGGAGCTCCCGCGCGCGTGATCGCCATCGTTCCCTAGTGGGGGAGCCCCGCGTCGGCTCTCCCGTTTCACCCCGCAGTCTCCCGAACCCCTTGCACCGCATGTTCCGCACTTCCGCCCGCCTACTTTTCGCCGCACTTGCTCTCGCGCCGCTCGCGAACGCCCATCGCATCGACGAGGGCATGTGGCTCTTCAACCGCCCGCCCGCGGCGCAGATGAAGGCCCGCTACCAGTTCGAGGCCACGCCGGAGTGGATGGAGCACGTGCAGCGCTCCTGCGTGCGCGTCTCGACCGGCGGCTCGGGCTCGATCGTGAGCGCCGACGGCCTCGTGATGACGAACCACCACGTCGCCTCGGACATCTTGGAGAAGCTCTCTTCGAAGGAGCGCAACCTGATCGAGAAGGGCTTCTGGGCGTCGACCCTGGAGCAGGAGGAGAAGTGCCCCGACCTGCACCTCGACGTTCTGTGGACGATCACGGACGTCACCGAGCGCGTCGAGGGCGCTGCGAAGGGCTTGGGCACCGCGGAAGCGGGCGTCGCCAAGCGCAAGATGCAGACGCAGATCGAAGACGAGGCCAAGAAGAAGAGCGGGATGCACTGCGAGGTCGTCACGCTCTACCAAGGCGGTCGCTACCACCTCTACGAGTACAAGCGCTTCGAAGACGTGCGCCTCGTGTTCGCGCCCGAGACGCAGTCGGCGTTCTACGGCGGCGACAACGACAACTTCGAGTATCCGCGCTACTGCCTCGACGCCACGTTCTTCCGCATCTACGAGAACGGCGCGCCGCTCAAGGCCGAGAACTTCCTGCGTTGGAGCCGCGCGGGCGCGACGGACGGCGAGCTGTGCTTCGTCGCAGGGCACCCCGGCAGCACGCAGCGCTTGAACACGGTCGCGCACCTCGAGTATTTGCGCGACTTCGCCGTGCCGCGCGCGACGACGCGCCTGATGCGCGCGGAAGTGTGGCTGCAGACCTTCTCGGGCCGCAGCGCCGAGAACGCGCGCATCGCCCGCGGAGATCTCTTCAGCGTGCAGAACAGCCGCAAGGTCTACGTCGGGCGCCTCGCGGGCTTGCTCGATCCGGCGCTGTTCGCGGAGAAGCAATCCGCGGAGACGAAGCTGCGCGCGGCGGTCGACGCCAACCCCGAGTGGAAGGCGAAGTGGGGCGACGCGTGGGGGAAGATCGCCCAAGCCCAAGCGACGGCCGCGATCCTCGCGCCGCGCTACGGTGCGGTGGGGCAGGGCGGGCTCTCGCTCGGCACCGAGACGTTCACCTTTGCGAAGGACATCCTGCGTCTCGCCGAGGAGCTTCCCAAGCCCAGCGGCGAGCGTCTGCGGGAGTACGGCGACGCGGGTCTCGACGCGCTCAAGAACGCGATTTACTCGCCGGCTCCGCTGTACCCCGAGTTCGAGATGATGCGCCTCGAGATGGCGCTGTCGGGCATGGCCGAAGCCCTCGGAGCGAACGATCCGATCGTACTCGCGGCCCTAGCCGGGCGCTCGCCGCGCGCGCGCGCGGAGGAGTGCGTCAAGGGCACGAAGCTCTTCGACATCGCCGAGCGCAAGCGGCTCGTCGAGGGGGGCAAGGCCGCGGTCGACGCCGCCGCGGACCCGATGATCGAGCTCGCGCGCGCCCTCGATCCGTTCTCGCGCCAGATGCGCAAGAAGTGGGAGGACGAAGTGACCTCCGTCGAGCGTGAGAACTACGCCAAGATCGCGGCGGCGCGCTTCGCGGTCGACGGCGAGAGCGTCTATCCGGACGCGACCTTCACGCTGCGCCTCTCCTACGGCACGGTGAAGGGCTACGAGCAGAACGGCGCTCCCGTGGCGCCTTTCACGACGTTTGCCGGCGCGTATGCGAAGGCGGAAGAGCGCGCGAGCGAGGCTGCCTACGCGTTGCCGAAGTCGTGGCTCGACGCGAAGGCTGCGCTCCCGATGGCGACGCCGTTCAACTTCGTCTCGACCCACGACATCATCGGCGGCAACTCGGGCTCGCCCGTGTTCAACCGCGCGGGCGAAGTCGTCGGGCTCATCTTCGACGGCAACATCCAGAGCCTCGTCGGCAACTACGGCTACTCCGACGTGCAGTCGCGCTCGGTGTCGGTCGACAGCCGCGGCATCCTCGAGTCGCTGCGCACGGTCTACAAGGCCGAGCGCCTCGTCG
>JBIKYW010000447.1:0-3401 GCA_044355055.1 Planctomycetota bacterium
CTCGGCCACGAAGGGCGTTGGTTTCGGGCTGATCATCACGCCGGGCAGCGAGAAGGTCGGTACGAAGCCGATGGAGACGCCGCCGCGTGAAACGAAGGCCGCAGGAACACCGGAGCAGCAGCCGACGGGGCAGCTCCGCCTGCACGGCGAGGTGCTCGCGCTGCTCCGCGCGGGCAAGATCAAGGCGGTACGCGTGTACGCGAGCGTGGAGCGCGTCGAGCTCCCAGCGTTCAACGTGATCGGCCGCATCCGCGGCGCGGGGACAGCGGACAAGCCCGAGCTCGCGCAGGAATGCGTCGTGTTCAGCGCTCACTACGACCACATCGGCGTCGCGAAGCCCGTGGCGGGCAAGGACGCGGACACGATCCGCAACGGCGCGGACGATGATGCTTCGGGCTGTGCGGCGGTGATCGAGGTCGCGGAGGCGCTCGCGGCAGGGCCGAAGCCCGCGCGCTCGCTCGTGTTCCTCCTCGCGACGGCAGAGGAGATCGGCTTGATCGGCACGGAGTGGTACATCGAGCACCCGCTCTTTCCGCTCGAGAAGACCGCCTGCAACCTGAACTTCGAGATGATCGGACGCCCGGACGCGCAGGTGGGCGGCGCGGGCAAGCTGTGGCTCACGGGGGACGAGCGCTCGAACCTCGGCGTGCGTTTCCGCGAGCTGGGCATGCCGGTGGTCGCGGATCCGCGGCCGTCGCAGAACTTCTTCCAGCGCTCCGATAACTACGCCTTTGCGCGGCGTGGCGTCGTCGCGCAGACGCTGTCGACGTTCGATCCCGAGCTTCACAAGGACTACCACGGCGTCGACGACGAGGTGGAGCGACTCGATCTCGACCACATGGCGCAGGCCGTGCGAGCGTCGATGCCGGGTGTGCGCGCGCTCGCCGACGGGACGCTCTCGCCGGAGTGGAATCCGGGCGGAGACCCCTCCAAACGCTGAGTTGCTTGAGGGCGTGGTCGCGGAGCGACAGAATCCGTAGCCCATGGAGTCCAGCGGAGCTCGCCCGCCGTCGCCGGAGTCCGCGCCTGCGGAAGAGTCACCTTATCTGCTCGGGAGTCCTTCCGACTTCGAGAGTGCGGTGCTCGAACGACTGCGCGAGCGTGGTCGTGCGCCGAAGCGCTATTCGATTCGCCAAGAGATCGGTCGCGGCGGCATGGGGCGCGTGCTCTCCGCGCGCGACGACGACCTGCGCCGCGACGTGGCGATGAAGGTGATGCGCGAGGATCTCTGCGGCGGGCCGGAGTCCTCGTCGCTGCGCTCGCTGCGGCTCGCGCGCTTCTTGGAGGAGGCGCAGGTGACCGGCCAGCTCGATCATCCTGGAATCGTTCCGGTGCACGAGCTCGGCGTCGACGAGCAAGGGCGCGTCTACTTCACGATGAAGCTCGTGCGCGGCGAAGACCTTGGCCGCGTGATCGAGCACGCTCGCGCAGGCCGCGACGGTTGGACCGAGACGCGCATCATGGGCGTGCTCCTGCGCGTGTGCGAGGCGATGGCCTACGCGCACAGCAAGGGTGTCATTCACCGCGACTTGAAGCCGTCGAACATCCGTGTCGGGCGCTACGGGGCGGTGTACGTGATGGACTGGGGGCTCGCGCGTGTGAATGGGCGCAGCGACGAGCGCGACCTGCGCGTACGCGAGCTCGCGCCCTCCGCTGCGTCGGAGCCGGTCGTCTCCGAGCGCGCACTCCATGCGCAGGGCGAGTCGCCGCTGCACACGATGGACGGCACGCCCATCGGCACTCCGATGTTCATGTCGCCGGAGCAGGCGCTCGGCGAGCTGCATCGCCTTGGTTCGACGACCGATGTGTATGGCGTCGGCGCGATCCTCTACACGGTTCTGACCGGACAGATGCCCTACTTGGATCCGCAGCAGCCGCTCGACGGACTCGCCATCGTGCGAAAGATCCGTGCGGGTGCGCCGCGATCCGTGTTCGCGCTCGCACCGAACGCGGCGCCGGAGCTCGCGGCGATCTGCGAGAAGGCGATGCGCCGCGACCCGAACGAGCGCTACGCGAACATGGAGGAGCTGGCCGAGGAGCTCCGCGCGTATCTCGAGCAACGCGTCGTGCGCGCCCACCGCACGGGTCCGTGGCGCGAGCTCGTGCTGTGGTCGCGACGCAATCGGGCTGTAGCCGTGAGTCTCACGGCCCTCGCCGCTGCGATCCTCGCGGGCGCAGTGGGCATCGCGTACTCGGAGTCGCGTCGCAGCGCGGAGGCGGACTTCCGCGCAGACGCACTCGCGGCGGCGGAGCTCGTGCGGGAGGCTGCGTGGGTCGGACCGTGCGATTCGCGCGGTCTCGGCGCACTCGAACAGTGGAAGAGCGCTGCTGAGGAGCTGATCGTTCAGCGAGCGTCGCTCGAAACCGAGGTTGCGCGCACGCGCAACGAGCTGCTCGCAAGAAGCTCGGCCTACGAGAACCGAGGCGGCGTGCGGGCGGAAATGGACGAGCGCGTGCGAGAGGCGCAGGGCTGGGTGCGCGAGTTCGAAGACGTTCTCGCGCAGGCGCGGCGTGCGCTCGACGGCAAGCCGCTCGAGGGCGATCGCGTGAAAGATCCGGCCGAGGCTGCGCGAATCCTGCCCACGGAGATCGAGTACTGGCGGACGCGCGTCGGAGACTTGATGGCCGAAGCTCCGCCCTACCGACCGCTCGAAGAGACGCGCGCGGGCGTCCTCGATGGCTACGTCGCGCAGGAGCGGCTGCTGCGGGACCTCCTTGCGCTGGAGCGTGCCGTGCCGAAGGTGGAGCGGAGACTCGAGCTCGCACGCACGATCCGGAAGGAGAGCATCGAAGCGCCGGCGGCCGCACGCGCTTGGAGTGAGGCGATCGCATCCATCAAGGACTCGGCGCTCTGTCCGGCCTATGCGGGGCGAATCACGCGTCTGTCGCCGGTCGAGGGGCTGGTGCCGCTGCGCCGCAACTCGCGCAACGGACTTTGGGAGTTCCACCACCTCGCGAGCGGTGCTGCGCCGCGGCTGGACGAGAAGGGGGAGTGGGTCATCGGCGCGGACACGGGCATCGTCTTCGTGCTGCTCCCCGGCGGCGACTCGCTGATCGGCGCGCAGGCTGGGGAGCCACAGTCCGCGCGTTTCGACCCCGTCGCGTCGAAAACGGAAGCTCCGTGGCGTGCCGAGCTCGAGCCTTTCTTCATCGCCGCCCACGAAGTGACGCAGGGGCAGTGGCTGCGAATGGAAGGCGGCGTTCCCAGCTTGTGTGCGACGGGACGGCAGCTCAATCCCGATCCGCGCGTCACGCGTTCGCATCCTGTGGAGTCCGTGGACGCTCACGAGAGCGCGCACCGCTTGGAGCTCTTCGGACTCTCTCTTCCGACGGAAGCGCAATGGGAATACGCGGCGCGGGGCGGCAGCGACGCGGTGTTCGTCTTTGGCGACGAAGCAGCA